>PXEI01000059.1 GCA_003564775.1 Spirochaetaceae bacterium | reverse complement strand
TTGCCGGACACTGTAGCAAGGTGAGCGGACATCGCCCTCTCTTGGACGAACTCGGACTGGAACCAGTTCTGGACCTGGACATGCGGCTTGGTGAAGGCAGCGGAGCGGTGCTTGCCATGTCGATACTGGAGGCTGCACTTGCTATTCCACGGGAGATGGCTGGCTTTGCAGATGCTGGTGTAGACACGGCGTCGACGGAGGAAGAACGGTACTAGGCCGTTTGAGGTGCAGTCTGATTGGCCGTCCGAGGCGCTGGTACATGCTCGGTCTCAAGCGGCACGCGGGCAGTGATGCTGGTGCCGTTACTCCCGTCTACGTCAATACTCCAGCCGGAGTTCTCACCCAGGGCGTGAATGAGACTCATTCCATAGGAAGATTCTGAGGAGTCATGAATTTCCACGTCGGTCATGCCATGGCCATTGTCCTTTATCTCAAGCAGGAGCTTGTCTCCGTCCTGCTGGGTACGGACAAGAACGCGAGGGCTTCCGCTGCTTTCATCAAAGGCGTGTTTATAGCAGTTCGTCAGAGCCTCGTTGGTAATGAGCCCACAGTAGAGGAGATTCTTCGTACTTATTGGGTGATCGTGGAGATCAAGCTGAACCTCCACATTCATGTGGTTGTAGGTGTTGGCTATCGACTCGGCAAGCGACTGAAGATACACCTGGGTCGAGGCTGAGGAAATACCGGTTTTATAGAGATGTTCATGCAGTAAGCAAATTGAGTGAATTCTCGATTCAAGATCGTTGAGAAATTCCGGTTCACTGTCGGTATGCTGAAAGCTTCTCTGAAGCGTGACAATGCTCTGTAGCAGTTGCAGATCGTTTTTCACATGATGGTGTGTTTCGCGGAGCATCATGTCCTTGGCCTCAAGCTCTAACTCGTTGCGGCGCTGAATCATACGGAGGGCTGGTCCAAACATGAGTATACCGGTGAGCATGAGAACCGAGATAAGCAAGGCGGTCAGTTCAGCCCCCAGCGCCGAGGCCGGAATGTTTCCACCGTGAATAACATCAACAAAGCTTATAATTCGACGAACCGCCATGAGCGAGACAGCCGACGCAATGAGTATCCAGGGCTTGTAGAAGCCCGAGCGAACGCTGAGCCACACCGCTGCACCTGCGGATATCAGTTGAAGCAGTATCGATAGAGCCAGAATGATCGGTAAGACGCTTTCTACCACGGTTCACCCCCTTTTCGTGGTCTCATACCCATTAAGGATTGAGAATTGTACACGTTTTTATTGGTGAACCGCGTCTAGTATAGCCCTGGTTTTGGGATTCCACAAGCAAATATGCTATCAGGTTGCGGGGCCCAGTCGTTCCGCTACCTTACTGTTTCGTAGCCGCCAGGCACCCCATGGGGTGAAAACACAATCTGCCATAACTGGTGGTTGCGTGTACGAAAACCTGCCGCACATGAGAGGAGGTAGAACTTCCACATGCGGTAAAACCGCTCTCCGTACTGCTCTTGGATCTC
Organism: Spirochaetaceae bacterium; assembly: GCA_003564775.1. GTDB lineage: Bacteria > Spirochaetota > Spirochaetia > DSM-27196 > SLAA01 > SLAA01. The sequence continues at coordinate 3,628 of PXEI01000059.1, read as the reverse complement.
CGGCCATGCCATGTCAAAGTTCTCTGCCCAGTGCATAAGCGTGGTATCATAGTTGGCACCAAAGTTGTGCCAGTCCTCCATGATAAACGGCTCTTCGGCCGCTTTGCCTATCTGAGGCACGGAAGGCAACATGGCATTTGGGAAGATGTACCGGGATATCCACGGGTCGCCCTGATGCACCGTGCGACTGTTGCCGATCGTATGCAGGAGGAGTAGACCGTCGTCTGCAAGGAGTCGCCGCGCTGTTTTCATGAAGGACTTGTAGTTCTTAACCCCGACGTGCTCAAACATTCCGATTGAAAAAATGCGGTCGAACGACTCATTCAGATCGCGGTAGTCTTGAAACCGGATATCAATGGGCAATCCGCTATGGTGCTCCCTGGCATACTCCACTTGACTGCGGCTTATTGTAACTCCTACAACTTCACAGCCATAATTTTCCGCCATATAGCGCGCCGCACCACCCCAACCACATCCAATGTCGAGCACGCGCATGCCGGGCTGTAGCCCCAGCTTGCGTGCAGTAAGGTCGAGCTTGGCCTCTTGGGCTTCATCTAGTGTGCGAGCGTCTTTCCAGTAGCCGCAACTATAGATCATTCGCGAGTCAAGCATGCGCTCATAGAGGTCGTTTCCAATATCGTAGTGTTGCTTTCCGACCGTGAAGGCGCGGTGCTTGTTCTGCAAATTCAGAAGCTTGGCACGGATGATATCAAAGGCCAGAATACGCGCCAATACTTTCCGGTTAAGACCTGCGGCAAAGATGCGGGTCATCATCTCATCTAAGCGCACACAGTCCCACCAGCCGTCCATATAGGCCTCACCCAGGCCAAGTGAAGCTTCTGCGAGCACTCGACGATACAGTCGCTCATCGTGAACCTGTAGATCCCACGGTCGGTCGCCGTTAATCTTTACGTCGGTACCCTCAAGGACACGGGCCACCTTAGCGCGGCTGCGCCCTCTGTAACGGCTGGTTTTTGGTGGTTCGGCACCCACGAGCGAGGTCTGCACTCCGCCGCTGTTTCGAACTCCGGCATCGGGCTTAACGTCATACTTCATTGGGCCTCTCCTTTCGAGGCAGAGTCGCCAGGCTATGCCTCGGATTTTCTCAGCAATTCTCTGTCTAGAGTAATAGAGCAAGACTCGGAAGTGTAGTGATATTGTGACTTTAATAGGGTTTTTGGGAAATATTCGTGGGGCATATCACTGTTTTGGGCACAAAAAAACCGGTATGCCTGGACGTCAGTGCATACCGGTTAGGAATCCGGAACTACCCGAACATTCATATTATCGGGAGTGGGTGTGAGGAACTTAAGGGGCATTTTCCGCCCATGGCAGGAGGCACTCAGGCCCATTCAGCCACGCTCAGGCGCACTCAGGAAAGGCGTGCCCCGGCAGCCCGAAGGAGCTGCTCATGGTACGCGGCACTCTGCGCAAGGGCGGTGTAGAGCCGCCGACTATTCTCCAGAGCGGACTCACCTGAGGGGCTTCGCACACGTTCAATCTCGGAGACAGTCTCCTGAATGAGAAAGCCAGCGACATCTCGGAACTGGAGTTGGCTAATTTCCTGGTCGATCTTGTCCAGTAGGGCAAGATGTTCGTGCAGCTGCAATGACGCCGTTTGAGAACGGCCTGACTCGGGGCCGGTCAGTAGACGGGCTTGCTCGGCCATATAGGCGCCCCTCGTGGCGAGCTGTTGCAGTTGAGTAAGTTCATTGCACAGTTCGTGTACCAAGAAAGAAACGCTGTGGGTGCGCCCGTGGCGACCGTCTGAGTAGGCCTGTGCGCTTTCGCGAAGGCGGGCGATCCGTGTGTTCAAGCGCTCGCGACACACCGGTAGCATCGCGGCGTCGTCAAGTGACATGAGAGCTACGCCTTCAAGAGCGACGCCCGCGCCGGAAAGTGTATAGGCGGGTGGCTCGGGTTGTTGTTGCAGCTGATTCTCAAACCAGCGCCGATAAATCTCCATACGCTTGTCGGTAAGCACGCTGCCACCATCTGTACTGTTCGTGAGGTAAGGCGCCGCATCATGGATGTAACGAAAGGAATGGGACTCCAGGGTATCTAAGCGTGAACACAACAGTCGCGCGCGCTCTTCAAAGAAGCTGTTCTTGCAGTGGGTAGCACGCCCCGGAAACCCCAGGTCCAGTCCGGCGCTGATAACTTGAGATGCTCCCATTCGGCGCGCCAGGTCCCACGCTGCGGTCGATACCGAGCCACCCGCGCCGAGTTCGCCCATTGGCCCCAGTGCCTCCTCAAGCGCCTTACCCAATGGAAAGAGCGACCCGCAGAAAACGCGGGTGGCCGAGTCAAGCAGACGGAACACCCGCGGATGAGTAGATGACTCTGACACCAAAATGCCGGTGAAATCGCGCGCCGCATCCAAGTGGCGTGTGTTCCAGTACTGAGGATCAACCACAACCGCTATGTCCGGTTGAACCCCCGCTGCCATGAGCGCCGCGATGGAGGTGTCAACCGCCACCACAACACAGCGTTCAGCGAGCTGTGGAAGTCGTGGCAATACTTGATCCAGGCTCGGGCCAGCCGCACAGAGTAGCACCGGCATTTCGGCAGCAAGCCCCTCAAGCAATCGCAACGGAATGGCCTCGGCAGTCTTTTCCAGATTTCGTGTCAGGTTCCGTACCCACAGCTTGCCAAACCGCTTAAGGGTGTTTCGGTTTATCTCGGCGCGTGAGCGCAGACGTTCGACTGCGGTGTCTACCGCCTCGTAGTACTCGCGGTCTTTCTCGTAGACCGAGCGTAGCCTGAGCACCACGAGGTTGCGGGCTGCTTGCTCGTCGACCGCCATTGCAACTGCTTCGGGTGCAACTGCGGCCAGTAAACGTACCCGCGTGTCCGACAAGACCGGACGCAGATCGCGCAGTTTCGCACAGGCTTCAAGCAGTTGAGTGTCCGGTTCAACTACAATCACCTCGGCTTCTGGTCGCATGGTGAGTAGTTCCTCTACATGGTAGCCAAGACCCAGACCGTAGCACACTACAACCTCACAACCGGCCGGTAACTCCGCCTCAATGAGTCTGCGTGCTTCACGCCGAGGGTCGTACACACTGTGGAGGCGAACTCCGTCAAGGCTTACCGTGAGCTCACCACTGCGGGTGGCTTCACTCTGAAGTCGTTGCTCGTAGGGGCTTTCAGGTTCCGGGCTCATTCCAGCACCAACCGTACGGTCATGCGCGGCGTGATAGTGGTTCCTGCCGGTGGTTCCTGTTGCACCACCCAGCCACTGCCGCTCATTTCGACGAAAATATCCTCCCGGTCATACAGAGGCAGCAACAGGCGTTTCGGGATGCCGGTGAAGTCGGGCAGGGTGTCACCCAGCTCCGGCATGCGCGGCTCGGACACCGCTACGCGTCCGGAGTGCTCAAGAATGACATCATGCTCGGTGGGAATTCCAAGGTAAGGAACAAGGTACTCGGTGAGTTCCTTCAATGGAGTAGTCGCAATGCGACCCCCGTAGAACTCTCCTGCTTTCGGGTTATCAATGACCATATAGGCAACTATTTGGGGATCATCCTTGGGGAAAATCGCCAGTGTAGATGCAACAAAGGCGTTGTCTGAGTACTGGCCAATCTCAGGGTCAAACACCTCGGCAGTACCGGTCTTGGCGGCA
>PXEI01000186.1 GCA_003564775.1 Spirochaetaceae bacterium | reverse complement strand
CTCCAATCACGCTGCCCTTGACCGAGAAACGCAAAAACATAGCAAGGTCGGTCTCGAGTCCAGTTGTGAACAGCATGATGATGGCAGCAATGGTAGCAAATCCGTAGAGTTCGGTCGTTACTGGAACAGCACCAGCAACAAGTGGGAATACCCCGTCTGCCAGGAACGGAACCGGGACTGCACCGAGCAAGTATGGGCCAATGAGTACACCAGCAACCAGCTCACCCACCAGAGACGGCAGACCGAGGCGTCGAAATAGAGAACCGAAAGCCCGGGCAGCAAATATGATTATGCCCAGTTGCACCGCAAGCACCGTCATCTCGTGAGTCAATCCGGCGCCATACTCTCCGGTAGATGCAACGGCAGGCCATGAAATACCTATAAGGTACAGGAGTGCCAGAAAAACTCTTCGCAAAGGGCGGGGTCGCCAGGCGGGAACTTGAACCAGATTCATTTGTTACTCAATATAGGAACGACTGTAGCTGATGTCAATGCGGCAACCCGCGCCACTAACCTTGAAAGGGCATGGCGAACGATTTCGGAAGAGTTATATTATGAGGTATGATCGGCAAGCACTTTTGGTTTAATAACGAACTACGTCCGGTCGCCGAAGCGGTGGTTCCCGCCGACGACATCAACTTTGCGTACGGGTTTGGAGTCTACGAAACCCTCAAAATCCGGAAAGGACTTCTGTACTTTAAGGATCTGCACGTAGATCGGTTGCTGCATTCCGCACGTGTAATAGGCCTTGAACACCGGTATCAGGCAGACGATCTTTCCTTTGCTCTGGACGAGCTGTGCAGAATCAACTCCTTGGACAACGCAAATGTCAAAATGTTGCTGATTGGAGCTGAGCATGCCGAAGACTCCAGTTTGTACATCATGGCACTCGCACCGTTTTTCCCCCCACGCACAAGTTACCGCGATGGCGTGCACACCATTACCTTTCAGGCTGAGCGCCCCTTTCCAGAAGCAAAGTCGCTGTCAATGCTTACAAGCACCATTGCATTCCGTTCGGCGCGCCGTGCAGGAGCCTATGATGCGCTTTTGGTTGATCGCGACGGGTTTGTTCGCGAGGGGACCCGCACGAATCTGTTCTACTGCGACATGGCATCTAAAAAGCTTATCTACACTCCGCCATGTTCGGCTGTGCTTGACGGGGTTACCCGCCGAACCGTCATTGAGGCGCTCAACGAGGACGGGATACAAGTAGTAGAGCGTTCGCTCCATTCTCGTGAACTGAATAAATTCTGTGGATTGTTTCTCACCAGCACATCGAGCAAGATCATACCGATTGCGTCAGTCGATTCACACCAGGTGCCTGGTTCTTCGCTAACCCGGGGAGCAGGTAAGGTGTACAACGACTACCTTGAACGCTACCGGGAAAGCATAGAAAGGACAGCAAGGTAGCAGAAAGGATCCTGCTACCTTGCCGGACGGTATCTAACCGCTACTCTTTCGCCTCAGGTGATTCCATATAGCTGTTCTTCTCCTTCACGAGTACGCCAGCAAGTACCAGCAACGCGATCAGGTTCGGAGCCGCCATGAGACCATTCAAGGTGTCGGCGATGTTCCAGATCAGCTCGAGACCACCAACGGCACCAACCATAAGGAAGCCCAGGAAGAGAATTCGATACGGCAGTATAATCTTCTTGCCAAAGATGTACTCCCAGCTCTTCTCACCATAGAAGGACCAGGTCAGCATGGTGGTGTAAGAGAACAGCACCAAGCCGAGGAGTACGATGGTACCACCCGGCCCTGGAAGCCCAGCGTTGAAGGCAGCCGAGGCAAGGCTCGCGCCGGTCTCACCGGTCTCGATAACTCCGGTAGTCAGGATAACCAGAGCGGTCATGGTACAGACCACGATAGTGTCGATGAAAACTTCCCAGATACCCCACATACCCTGACGAGTTGGGGAGTTCTTGGCCTGGGCATGAATAATTGAAGCGGCACCAAGTCCTGCTTCGTTCGAGAAGATACCCCGAGCAATACCAAAGCGTACCGCCATGGCTACTGCAGAACCTGCAAATCCACCAGCTGCTGCCGCAGGATTAAACGCATAGTAGAAGATCTGACCGAAAGCAGAGCCCACCTGGGTAACATTCATCAGAATGACAACCAATGAACCAATCACATAAATGACCGCCATGAACGGCACCAGCTTCTCGGCAGTTGCACCAATTCGCTTAACGCCGCCAAGAATAACCGCGCCAACCAAAACTATGGCTACTGCGCCGGTAACCCAGGTAGGAACGCCAAAGGCGCTCATGGAGTCTGCCATTGTGTTGGCCTGGACCATGTTACCGATGCCGAGAGCCGCAATACCCGCGAGCAGTGCGTACACTACAGCAAGCCATTTCCATTGAGGTCCAAGGCCTTTCTCGATGTAGTACATAACACCACCGCGGACGGTGCCATCCGCATCGACCTCACGATACTTCACGCCAAGGGACGCTTCACCGAACTTGGTAGCCATACCGACCAGGGCCGACATCCACATCCAGAATATCGCCCCTGGTCCACCAAGCGCAATTGCGGTACTTACACCGGCGATGTTACCGACGCCGATTGTAGCCGCCATTGCCGAACTGACCGCCTGAAAGGAGCTAATTGCCCCACCCTCTTCTTCCTTGGCCCTTTTGAAGAAACGCCCGAAACTCTGTCTCCAGGCCAGCCCAATCTTGGTGAACTGGAAGAAACCAAGCCGTACAGTCAAGTACAGGCCTGTTCCCATGAGAAGAACCATGAATGGGGGGCCCCAAACGATTCCGTTCAGCCAGTTGTTAAACGCCAACAATGCTTCCACAATGCACCTCCGCTTCCCGAATAGGATTGTTCAAGATTAGATAGTAAAACACAGTCTCAATTATGGTCAACATAAACAACACTCTGCACGGCAATCTTTTACGATAGAGTATTTCGACCCTCGGACACGGGTAACCTTAACTGCGCAGCATGGTTGAAGTAGCACCGATACCCAAACGTGGTCATAAGATAGACTGTAAGGGCCACCGCCGCAAAAATTCCCAGCATAATAGCAATCTGATACCGAATTGCGGTAATTGGAGAGCTTCCAGAGAGGATCTGCCCAGTCATCATACCCGGAAGGAACACCACCCCCATTCCCATCATTGCGTTGACGGTCGGCATAATTGCCGCTCGGAACGCCGCCACGGCGTAACTATGGGCGGCGCCATGAACGGTCGCTCCGAGCATAAGTGCGCCTTCAATTTTTGCGGAGTTGTCCCGAATGCCAACCGCCAAACGCTCAAAACCCAGGGAGATGCCGGTCATGGAGTTTCCAATGAGCATCCCACCAAGTGGTATGAAGTACCGCGGCGCGTACCACGGCTCGACTCCAACAATCACTACCAGAAAGAATCCGACGCTGCCGACCGTTCCTATCACCATGGAGGTGATAATCACGCGCCTTAGACCAGGAGGGGTCGGCAAGGGCACACGCCGAAAGATGTTGTGAACTGCAAAGACCTCCATCACAAGAAAGATCAACAGCGTCAGGATCACGTTTGGTTGCTCAAGGAGATGCTCAAGCAGGAACCCCACCAGAATGAGCTGAACGGACATGCGCAGAAGCGCAACCAGGATCTCATTCACGGCACCGGTCTTTCGTGCAAGGAACAAGACGCCAAGCGCAAGCAGGTACGCCGCAAGCAGCCGGATCAACTCAATCTCTACAATTCCGTTCATGCGCTCCCTTCCTCGTTCGGGTTATGGGCATCGGGCGAGACCGCGAGCTGCACCTGACCATGGCGCAGCCTGACACTAGTTTGCGCGTACTCCGCAGCTATCGCCTCTGAATGGGTAACCATAATTACCCTGGTGTTCTGCTGAGCCGCTCCCTCAACAGCATGTCTCACAACGCGGTTTGCGGTTGAGTCGTCAAGTGAGGATGTTGGCTCATCAAGCAGCAGAACCTCAGGCTCAAGTAACAAGGCGCGCGCAAGCGCAAGCCGTGCCAGTTCTCCGCCGGAAAGGCTCGCAGGTAGGCGATCAAGCTCCAGCTGCAGTCCCATAAGCTCAAGCTTGTGGTTTAGCACGTCGTCACCCGGCGGAGTCCGACCGTGGAACCGTAACCCTACCACGAGGTTGTCTCGGACGCTTCCTGGAAACAGCACCGCAGTTTGTCCAAGCATAACAACTCGGCGCCGCAACTCTACCGGGTCGTACTCGGAAACATCTTTGTTTTGGTACTTCACCGTACCGCTGTCCGGACTCAGTAATCTGTTTAACAGTTTCAGCAATGTTGTCTTGCCGCTTCCGCTGGGCCCTAACACAGCGGTGACCGGCTCAGCACCTAACTGCAGGCTGGAAATCTCAAGTATCGACTTGAACCGAATGGAGTCTAGACAGAATATCGGAGGGGAAGAAATCATCCTGCGAGTATAAGCTCGAGTCCAGAGGAGAGCAAGCTTGTGGTACCCACCCCGTATCCGTATACTACGCGCACAGTATCGAGTTTTCACACGTAAGGAGTGCATCGAATGGCGAACGAAAAAACCTATGCTATGTTAAAGCCCGGCGTGCTTGAGCGCAAGATCGTGGGCGAGATTATCAGCCGTTTTGAGAAGAAAGGCTTGCGCATTGCTGCGCTGAAGTTGCGGAAAATTCCCCGCGAACTCTGCGAGCAACATTATGCCGAACACAAGGACAAGCCCTTTTTTAGCGAGCTGGTTAACTACGTAACCGGAGGCCCGGTTGTAACCATGGTAATTTCCGGCGAAGAAGCAATTTCGACCGTGCGAAAGATCTGCGGAGCAACAAAACCGGCCGAGGCCGCTCCCGGGACTATTCGAGGCGACTACGGTGCGGTAGTAACCAAAAATGTCATTCACGCATCAGACTCTCCGGAAAGCGCAGCTCGTGAAATCAAGTTATTCTTTGAAACTGAAGAAGTAATCGACTATCCCACCGGTGACGAAACCTACCTGGTCTGACAAGCTAGGTCAGGCGGAGGTGTCCTGCGAAAGCACGCCATCGGCGCTGGTGATGAAGGCGGCACCTATGGACAGGCCTCTTGGGATTTGGTAGTATACCAACCATTCCATACCTTGGCGCCGTACCCAAGTGGTAAGGGGGAGGTCTGCAAAACCTTTATTCACCGGTTCGATTCCG
>PXEI01000397.1 GCA_003564775.1 Spirochaetaceae bacterium | reverse complement strand
AGACCTCGGAGCTGCTGAATGAGCTCTTGAAGCGCAACGCCGACATGGTTGACCAGGTGGTTGCAAACCTGAGCTCGGCAAGCGCCCGGGCAGATGCCCTATTGAATAATCTTGACGACGTAGTCGGTGAAGGCGAGATAGCGGCAACCATAGCAACTATTCAGCAGGCGGCGCGTGAGGTGGCTAGACTGGGGTCTGGCCTGAGTGAGGACGGTTCAACACTTGCACGACTCCAAGACCCTGCTACTGGAGATCGAATTGAGGAGATTCTTGCCAACTTGGCGGAATTGTCGGATAATTTACGTGTAGCCTCCGAAGGAATACGACTGGTATTCGAGGAGATTGAAGACGAGTAAGTGGCGTGAGCGGCTCGGAAAAGCTTTACCCCGCTCGCTTGCGACACTATACTAGAGGTTGTGATGGAAGAATCGGAACAGCATCCAGTTTTTTTTGGCGCTCGCGGTCTCCATGGTTACAAGTTGCAGGCATCCGACGGCGAGATTGGCCATGTTGAGGATCTCTACTTTGACGAGGAGTGTTGGGGTGTCCGCTACCTGGTAGTCCGAACCGGCCCTTGGCTTTTCGGGCGATCCGTGCTTATAACGCCACTGGCTATCACCGGCGTCCACCCGGAAAGCAAATGTGTTGCAGTCTCCCTCACCAAAGACCAGGTAAAAAATAGTCCCGACACCGACACCGACCGCCCCATATCACGCCGAATCGAGAATGAGCTCTTCGTTTACTACGACTTCCCGGTTTACTGGGGTGGCGCGGGCCTCTGGGGCGCGCATTCTACACCAACTGGGGCACTTGCCGAGTACGAGACCGAGGGAGAGCCCAGGGCGGATGCGTCACCGGGGAATGAAAGCAAGCTCCGAAGCTGCAATGAGGTCACCGGATACCATGTGAATGCAGTCGACGGTGAGGTCGGCAAGGTGCGTGATTTCTGGTTTGAGTACGCCACATGGCGACTCCGGTACCTGCAAATTGAGCTAACCAAGATTGAGAAGTCTAAACAGATACTCGCATCAACAAAAAGTGTTGATCAGGTGGTCTGGGCGGCCTCAAGCGTGCAGATGAATCACGGCTCAGAACGGTTTCGCTTTGCTCCGGCCTTCAGCCCGGGGTCAGCTATCACGCGGGATTTTGAACACGACATCTGCAACCACTTTGAGCTGCACAGGTACTGGGAGCGCCCACCAGAACTCTAAGTCCAGCGCCCCACACACAACTCACCTCACCTGGGCACAAACAAATCGAGGTTTCCATGTACATATCTTTCACGCGTACGAGTCGTCTTGTAACCGCATTGTTCCTTGGACTGCTGCTGCCGCTTGCGGTTGGAGCACAGTCAGCAGTTGGACCCCAGTCAACTGAGGCCGAGCTTGTACTCCCGGTTGACCCCGCAGTTCACCAGGGTCAACTGGACAACGGAGTCCGATATATCATTCGCAGGAATGAAGAGCCCGCAGGCCGCGCTTTTTTGCGCCTTGTCGTCAATGCGGGCTCGACCCTTGAAACCGAGGATCAGTTAGGTCTGGCGCATTTTGTTGAACATATGGCGTTCAATGGAACCGAGGACTTTGACAAAGACGAGATCGTCAACTACCTGGAATCACTGGGAATGCGGTTTGGGCCCGACATTAACGCCTACACCAGCTTTGAAGAAACGGTGTACATGTTGCAGCTTCCTACCGACTCAACCGAGCGTCTGGAACGCGCCTTTCACATACTTGAGAACTGGGCTCACAAGGTGAGTTTCGAGCCCGAGGAGGTCGAACGCGAGCGGGGTGTTATCCTTGAAGAGTGGCGGGTAGGACTTGGAGCTCAGACACGACTTCGAGACGCTCATTTCCCTGTACTCTTTCAGGGATCTATGTATGCCGAACGTCTGCCTATTGGGAAACCCGAGGTTTTCACCACTGCACCGCGTGAAGAACTCGTGGCGTTCTACCGCGACTGGTACCGCCCGGAGTTTATGTCTGTGATAGCGGTCGGTGACTTTGACCTCGACCTTGTTGAGGGGTTCATTCGGAAGTTTTTCGGTCGAATCGAGACACGAACAGGGGGGCCTGAACGTCCTGAGTTTCGGGTTCCCAACCACACAGAGACACGTTTTGCTGTGGCTTCGGACCCGGAGGCCCCGCGTAGTTCTGTTGCGGTGTACAACAAACGCACACCAAACCCAATGCAAACCAGGGCCGAGTACCGCGAACGCCTGGGCGACATTTTGTATGCAATGATGATGAATGAGCGCTTTTCCGAGCTGGCCCAGGCCGCCGACTCACCCTTTCTGCAGGCAACCGCCGCCACCGGTCGAATTGTCCGGGCCGCCGATGTTCACTTGGTCCAGGCAATCACGGCCGAAGGTGGCGTAACAGCGGGTCTGGAGGCAATTACGCGCGAAACCCAACGAGTGCGGCGTCACGGATTTAGTGAGATAGAACGGCAACTCGCAACACGTCGCTTTGAACGCTCAATGCGCAACGCCTACAACGAGCGTAACCAAACCCCAAGCGACCGCTTCATGACTGAGTACACATCCCATCTCCTGTACGGTGAGGCGATTCCCGGAATTGAGTACGAGTACGCGCTCATACAGGAGTTTCTTCCCGACATCACCCTGGAGGAACTCAATGCTCGCGCACAGCAGTTCCTTGGCGACGACAATCGGGTTGTCCTGGTTGCGCTACCGGAACGCCCCGGCCTGCAACCACCAAATGATGCCGAACTGATGGCTGCGCTTCGGCGCGCCGAAGCCGCGACGCCGGGCGAGTTCAGCTTTGCTGGTTCGGACAGTCCTCTTCTAGAGTCAAGCCCGCAGCCTGGCGAGATCGTCTCCGAGATCTATCATGAAGAGGTCGACGCCACCGAGTGGGTTCTTGACAACGGGGTGCGCGTCATCTGGAAAGATACCGATTTTCGCAGCGATGAGATTCAGTTCTCTGCTTTTGCCGCTGGCGGGACATCTTTTGCCGACGACAGTCGGGTGCTTGAAGCCCGAAAACTCGCCGAGATGTTCGCGCGCTCCGGTGTCGCACAGTTCAGCCAGAGCGAACTCGACCGTGTACTCGCTGGGAGTTCGGTTCGAGTTGATCACGTGGTGGAGTCGGTATTTCATGGTCTGTCCGGCCGTGGATCGTCAGAGGATATCGACACACTTTTTCAACTCATTCATCTTCAAGTGAGCGAACCACGACTGGATGAGCAAAGTTTTGAGAACTTCATTCGGCGTGAGGAGGTGGCGCTGCGCAGCCGAGCTACCCAGCCATTTGCCTTGTTCCAAGATCGCCTTACCGAGCTCCTCTCTCCAGGGAACACCCGCACCCGACCATTTCGGGTCGAAATGCTTGAAGAGCTAGACCGGCAAACGGCCTTGGATCTGTACCACGACCTGTACGGCAACGCGGCGGCACTCACCTTTGTGTTTGTCGGAAACATAACAACCAATGGATCCCCGGACTTCTCAGACCTTGTCCGCACCTATCTCGGTTCACTTCCAAACAGAGGGCAAGCACCGAGATATCACGACCGTCGAACACCACGGCCCGAAGGCAGAGTTGAGGACGAGGTTCGGGCCGGCATTGAGGATGCGGGACGGCTGGCACTGGTCTACCACGGGGAGTACGAATGGTCACAAGAGGCAAACCATCTGTTGAGCAGCCTCACCGACGTTCTTCGACTGCAGCTGCGAGAGCGCGTGCGCGAGCAGGAGAGCGGCACCTATTCGGTGGGCGTACAGCGCTCCATAAGCCGCTTTCCTGAGCCTGAGTACCTGCTGCTGCTGAGTTTTGGAGCAGACCCGGCCCAGATGCAGCGACTTGCCGCGGTCGTAGAGGAAGAGACCGCGGCGCTTGGAGCCTCGACCGAGATTGCCGCCCGTTATCTTGAGCGTGTCAAGGAAACACAACGCCGCGAGCACGAGCAAAACCTGCGCTCAAATAGCTACTGGAACTCCGCCCTGGAGTTTGCCTTTAAGTATGAGCGTCCGCTCGAGTCAGTGCTCGCGGTACCGCAGCTAATTGAGGAGCTTACTGCCGAAAGAGTTCGTGCCGCTGCCGAACGGTATCTCGTACTGGATCGCTCACTACTGCTCAAGCTCTATCCTGCTGAGTAACCAGGCGGTCTTTACGCTCATACAGAATCCCATAAAGACACGGAACAACCACCAGCGCGGTAAGGGTTGAGAAAAGCAACCCAAACACAATGGTGCTTGCCATTGGCCCCCACACTATGGACTCTCCCCCCAGGCCCAACGCTATGGGCAGGAGTCCGCCAATGGTTGTAAACGAGGTAAGCAGTATTGGGCGGAGCCGAGTTACCGCCCCGTCAATGACCGCGTCTGACACCGTAGCTCCTTCTTTCCGGCGATCATTGATAAAAGATACCAGCACAATGGTATCGTTTACCGCGATACCGGCTAACGCAACTCCGGCATAAATAACGGTTGTAGAAAGCGCAGTACCGGAGATAATGAGATACAGGATTACCCCTACAAAGGCAAAGGGCACTGAAAGCAGAATCAGAAAGGGCTGTAGATAACTCTTGAACTGAGTACCGAGTATGGCATAGATGATGAATATCCCAACCAGAAAGACCCGCAGAATATCCAGCAAGACGTTCAGGATCTCGGCAAAGCGGCCCCCAACCGCTATCTCAACGCCCGGAAAACGTTCGGAAAGCTCTTCCTCGTACAAACGGCGAACTGTCTGATTGATCTCCGCCAGATTTTCATTTGTGTAGGTCTCGGCCTCAACCGTGGCCTCTCTGCGGCCGTCAAGACGGCGAATGCTTGAAATGCCGCCTGCCTCTTCTATTCGAGCGACACTTGAGAATGGAACCTGCTGTCCGGCTGTATTGGGAATTCGCAACTGCACCAACTGCTCGGCGCCGGTTTGGGTCGGGTTGCTATAACGCACCAGAACCTCGGCCTCCTCGTTACGACTGAAGAAACTACCGGCCGGAATGCCGTCAAAGCTTGCGCGTACGAAGTTCCCGATACTTTGCTTGCTCAGTCCGTAACGGGCGGCGGCGTTTTCATTTACCAGGATGCGAAGCTCAGGGCTCCCTTGGTCCAAATTGTCTTGAATATCAAACACTTCTGGATACTCGGTGAGCCGCAAGCGCACCGCTT
>PXEI01000361.1 GCA_003564775.1 Spirochaetaceae bacterium | reverse complement strand
TGCATTCAAGAAAGGTGAGGTACACCTTCTCATTGGCGCCGCGCTCACGCCACACAACTCCAATGTCAGGTTTTGCCTTCATCATCCACCGCACTAGTTCCGGAGCGCTTGAGGAAAAAGGGCTTTCATCTTTGTCTTTGTGCTTCAGCGCTTCCGTGATCAACGCGCTCAGGCCGTTCGCTGAGTCATTGTCCGACGACGACAACGCGTCCCGCTTGTTTTCAAGAAACGCGTAGAGCCGCGACTGGACTTCCTCCCGTTGTTCCTTTGTAGGGCACCAGAGGTCGCGCATGAGCGTGACTTCGTAGATCACGTCCAGTATTTCTATGGACTCTGCTTGCGAGGCCTTGCTGCCTGCCAATTTGCGAAGGATCTCGGCACCAACAGCACCATCAGTCCCCTTAGCAGCAAGCTGGGCTGCCAGCACAAATGCAAAATGCCGTTCCTCCCGGCAGCCGAGGTGTTCAGGGTCAAGGAAACGTTTGAGATTGTAACGCGCATCTTCTCCTGCCTCGCTACCATCCGTTACCGGCTCAGCGTCCGCGACCTCGAACTCAGAGATCGGCACCCCGCCATCGAGGTCTTTCACTACACTCTTGTCCCGTTCTTTGATCTGCTTCCTGGCCTTTTCACCCAGATCATAACCATGCTTTTCCTTAACTTCTTTGGGCAGTCCATTCACTGTCTCGATCAGTCTATTTTCAAGGGCCTCCTGCTCCTGTTCCGACCCATGACGGTAATGAGCACCATACCAATGGGTAACCAGGTTGTGTAGATAGGTACCCGCTACATCACATTCCGGACACTGAAACGGCTTCTTTTCTGTCATGTTGGCTCCTCTCAAAGATTATCTGCTCGCCGGTTGTCTGCAGATTCGCAAACCGTTCTTACCCAACGGCCTCGGCGAGCTGGATATATTATACACCATAAATCCAATAACCCCTCTTTGCGAATCCTGCAAAAATTCGGTGATCTATGCCAGGTTCCGTCACACAAAGCACGCACAATTCGCCCAGAGCGAGGTTGCGATGAACCCGAAAGCGAATTACACTAAAACCATGCATGGGCGAAACATCATCAAAATTCTCAAAGCAGTTAATCTCCTCTCACGTCATAGAGGAACCACGGTTGCCGAACTCGGAGAGGAGCTCGGAATATCACGCCGTTCGGTCTATCGGCTTTTTGAAACCCTTGAAGACCTCGGTATTCCACGCTATGAGGATGATGTTCCCGGCGAGCGCGAGAAACGCCACAAACTAGAGGAGAATTATCTAAAGCGCGCCTCGGGCTTACGTTTCCCGGACATGCGCCTCAGTGCTCAAGAGCTCATGGTGCTCTATCTTCTGCTGTCATCAGACCGTGTTTTCACTGGAACTGTGGTTGAGTCAGTCCTGCACTCGATCCGGGAGAAACTCGCTGCTATCATGCCGAGCTCCTTTCTCAGTGCAGCCCAGTCTGACCGACTTGAAAGTCTCTTTGCAGCAGGCACGCTGCATCCAAAGTCCTACATCGGCCAAGATGAGGTGATTGAAACAGTTCTAGATGCGGTAGCCGAGCGTAGGTCCTGTACCGTAGCTTACCAGGCGCTCTCAACCGGCGCCACTAAGAGCTATGAGATCTATCCCCTCAGGCTCTTTCAGCATGACGGTGGGCTTTATGCATTTGTATTGATCCCGGATCACTCGACACTACGCATCCTGGCCGTTGACCGCATCAAAACCCTGGAAATCCATGAATCGACCTACCCGGAACCACAGGACTTCAACCCGGACGAGATACTATCCCAGAGTTTTGATCTCACTCTTGATGACCCACTTTCGCTCACAGTTCTTTTCACGCAAGAAGCAGCACGACGTGTGCGGAACCGCAGATGGTCTTCGGTTCAGACGTTCTCTGATAATCCTGACGGATCGCTGACGCTTACAATGAGCACATCAGGCAGCGAAGACGTTGTGCGGTGGGTGCTCAGCTTTGCCGGAGAGGCAGAAATTCTTGAACCGGAATCACTCCGCCTGCGTGCTCAAGAGGCGGCAGAGCGCATCGTAACACGTCATAGTAGTCCCGATTGAGTTCAAACCAAATGGAGTCTTCAATGGCCGCATACAGGCACGCGCTAAGCAAGTCACGATTCGTTGCCGGCAGGCAATGCATTAAGCGTCTGTACCTGGAAACCCATCACCGAGATCTTGCCGCTGAGCCCTCTGCAGCTCAGCAGCGGATCTTCGATACCGGCCACCGGGTGGGTGAGCTCGCCTGCCAGGAGTATCCTTCGGGAGTCCTGATCGAAGCCGGTTACAATGCAATTGACAAGGCACTCGCTGACACCGAAGCAGCACTTGAAGCGGGTGAGCGCACGCTCTTTGAGCCCGCCTTTCTTTTCCGTGGAGTTCTCGTGCGCGTCGATATCCTGACCCGAAACGAAGATGAGACCTGGGACATCATTGAAGTCAAAAGCACCACCAAGGTTTCAGATACACATCTGGCCGACGTAGCGGTGCAGCGCTATGTTATCTCCGGCTCAGGGCTCACCGTACGTGGCTGTTACGTGATGCACCTTAACCGCGGCTGTCGCTACCCAGATCTCTCGGATCTTTTCACACGTTCTGAGGTGACACAGACCGTTGAGGTTGCTTTCCCAGACATCGCCGAGCAGGTGGAGGAGTTCACGCGCGTGCTCCTAGAGCCAGCGGCCCCGGATATTTCTATTGGTACACACTGTACCAGCCCCTATACGTGTCCCTTCAAAGATCACTGTTGGAGTGAGGTCACCGAGCCCTCAATCTTCTCAATCCCGAGACTCAACGCGATCAAGACCCGAGAGCCGCGAGCACTCTGGCCCGCTATTGCCGCCGAACTCGGAGAGCTTGAGTACCCCATGTACTTCCTTGACTTTGAAACCAACGCAGAAGCCGTTCCACGCCTTGACGATCTTGGTCCATACTCGCCCTATCCCTTCCAGTACAGCCTGCACATTTTGCATGAAGGTGGAGAGCTCGAGCACTGTGAGTATCTGCACACCGACCGCAACGACCCACGCCGCCCCCTCGCCGAACATCTGTTAAGCGATATCGGAAGCGAAGGTTCACTCATCGCGTACAACGCATCCTTTGAGAAACGAGTGATCTCCTCACTTGCCATGACCTTCCCACCCTACAGAAAAGAACTACGGAATTTCGCCTCGCGCTTCTTCGACCTTCTGCCGGTCTTCCGTGATCTCTACATCGACCCGGCATTCGGAGGTTCCGCCTCCATCAAACGAGTCCTTCCCGTTGTAGTGCCTGAACTCAGCTACGCTGGCTTAGATGTTCAGTCGGGAGATGTTGCCCAGTCAGCATGGTGGGAGATGATCGAGACCAAGGATGAAGCTCGTCGCGGCGCGCTTGCGGAATCCCTCCGTGCCTACTGCGCCCTTGATACCCTGGCAATGGTCAGGCTCTACCAACGGCTGAAGGAAATGCTGCGTGAGCAGGAGCTGTGAATATGAAACCTCAGGACGACGCCAGAGACTACATAGCAAAAGTTCACCAACGAGCCAAGGCTTGCCAAGAAAACGCTATCTCCCGCAGCGAACCGGAAGTCGGAATCTACTGGCTGTACGACGGTGACATCTTCCACCAAAACTCTGTTCCGGTTTCTGTCGGAATAGAGTACGGCACTGCAGTAAACGGAACAGCCGACCACTATCGAGAATGGAGCTCCCTACAGAAAGCTCGCGTAACCCAAACACTACCTCTGGAACTCCGGGAAGAATATGACTCCATTCCCCGTGGTCGGGTGATCTATCACAAAGATACTGATCGGTATGTCATCTTCCACGGAGACAGTACAACACAGGAAGACCTCGCCAAGATCCGGGAAGCCTTCAACCTACCGCAAGATAAGACGGTGAATGAGGTGGACTTCCATTACAACCCGCTTCCAGAGGATTTTGAGTTCCACGAGTAGATTCACTCTTTCATTGAGTAAGCCGGGGCGGTAAGGTACCCAGGATCCGTTGATCATTTACCGTCATTGATTCGATAATGATCAAATTCAGTTCCAGACCCGTGTTCAAGGTGTGACGCAACGGTGTCACCACCATGCTTACCCGCGCCGGGTTTACCAGGTACTGCCCGCTCATCTGCATGACCCACCGCTGTGACTCCCGGTCGTCTGCTGGCGGCTTCAGAAGAAGCGGAATGTGTTGTGTGTGCATGAAGCTGGTAGGATGGAGCTGACGAGCGCCGTTAAACCAGCTGTGGTTTTGCCAGAAACCTCCGTAGTTCCGAACACCAATCTGCGTGTAGTACATGTTAACAATCTCGACTGACTTACCCTCGTACTCTTGCCAGTCGAGCAGCAGATCCATCAGCACATCATCTTGGAATCTCCCTTGAGCGTCGAGGGTTAGGTCCTGTGACCAGGCAACCCCGGATGCAATCACTACAACAAGGCCCATCAATATTGCGTTTCTCATCTCCATCCTCCATAAATCCATGTAATTGAACACCATATGACGCGGGTCTTATCTGCTATCCCGCTACCACAAATACCGCTTTCTGAATGCTGACTTCAACTCCTCAGGAAGTGCTCCGGCATCGAGAAGTGACTCGACCGACCGCACATCAAAGGTCTCCGGCTTGGTCAGAAGCGCACGGTACTGCTCCGCTACTCGCGCGTAACTTGGATTTTCCTCCGGGTGCACCAAGACGAGCTTCGCCCATGCCCACCTGCCTGAGCCATGAAGCGGTATGGAAACTGCCAGAAGATGATCCAACCAGATCTGCTGAAGCTCTGTCCCCAGGATCGACTCCATCGCTTCCGGACTCATGATCGCTGACTCGCTTGTCACTTCCCCATAGCGCTTAATTCGCTTGTTACTCGGAGGCGATTCCGGCCTTCTGTGTTCGTGATACTTGGTCTCTATCCCGATAACTCCACTCTGCCCGTCCCCAAGATCCATGATGAATGCGGCATCAAAGGCACTGCGGTTCTCAAGATACTCGCCCGGTAACCAGCGTCCGGGCGACCACTCAAACTCCACGGCTGACACCGTTCCCGGAACATTTGGCCACCACCGCTTCACCGCCTCATTAGCAAGCGAGAGATCGCTTGCAAGTTCGCCGAACAGGTTGAAACACATGGGCATCGAGGAG
>PXEI01000018.1 GCA_003564775.1 Spirochaetaceae bacterium | reverse complement strand
GGGTTGGAGGTCGGGGTCGGTGGCGGGTTGGAGGGGGACGCGGCAGGTGACGGTGGTGCCCTCGCCGAGGCGGCTGCTGAGTGAGATATCGCCCTGCATGCTTTCGACGAGCTTGTGAGCAATAGAGAGGCCAAGCCCAGCGCCTTGGTGGCTGCGAGTATATCCGGCATCGACCTGTTCAAAGGGTTCAAAGACGTGAGCCAGGCGGTCTTCGGGAATGCCGATGCCGGTGTCTGAGACCTCGAACACAAGCTCTACGAAGCCTGAATCGACGCCACGGCATGAGCCGATGTCAAGCCGGACGTTGCCGGTGTGGGTGTACTTGACGGCGTTGGCAAGCAGGCTGCTGAGGGCCTGGCTGAGGCGGACTTCATCGCCATGGAGAAACTCTGGGCAGTCGGGATCGTGACGAATGAAGAACTCGATCCCCTTCTCTGCGGCGTGGCCGTGGTGGATGTCCCAGAGGTTGTCGCACATTGAGCTGATGCTAAAGAGCTGCGAGGAGAGCGAGAGTTTGCCGGCCTCAATGCGCGAGAGGTCGAGGATGTCACCGAGGAGCCGGGTGAGGCGGCGGCCGGAATGAATTGCGGCATCGACAAGATCCTGCTGCTCACCGTCAAGCCCGGTGGTCTGGAGTACCTGCATCATTCCCAGGAGTCCATTGAGCGGCGTGCGGATTTCGTGACTCATGTTGGCCAGAAACACCGACTTGGCGCGGCTGGCGGCCTCGGCACGTTCCTTGGCCCGCACGAGTTCCTGCTCGGCATGGCGGCGATCCTGGACGTGGCTCCACTGCCGCACGACGCGATTAACGAACCTGGGCAGCGCGGCAAGCGACTCGGGTGTCTTAGTAAAGTAGTCAAACGCACCGGCATCCAGGGCGTCAATGGCGGCTTCCTCATCTTCATGACCGGTCATGATGACCACGGCGTAGGGTGGCTCGTGGCCGGGAGGCACCAGCTCGAGCCCGCGGCCGTCGGGCAAAATGAGGTTCGTGATAATGACGTCGAAGGGGTCGGGGTTGGTGGCCCGGGCCGCGGGGTCGGTCGCTGACGCGGGGTCGGGCGCGGGTTCCGGCGTTGGCGCGGGGTGGCCGAGGGCGGCGCGGGCGCTGCTGAGGTCGGAGGCGAAGCTCAGCTTTAGAGGAGAGCGAGCGCGCTCGAAGGCCTTGGCAATGAGCTCGGCGTCGCTTGGTTCCTGCTCTACGATGAGGACGCGTGGTGCGTCGGCATTGTTGGAGAGAGGCGGGTCTTTGAAGTCAGGCTCATGTTTCACGCTCGTTCACACCCCGTTACTAACCTTATCAATTATGATAGCCCCGTCAAGTTGGGAACGCAAGCGAAGATATTTTTTCTATCGTGAGTGGGGCCGAGCCTTCGTAATGGTTATTGACGTTGAGATACACGTCGTGGCCGCGGTGGACAGTTGCCTGCGAGAAGCGGACAATGCGTTTGAGGTCGGCGTCGCGCGGGACGATGATGCGATCCCAGCGTTTGCCGCTGCTGCGGTCCATGGCGGCGCGGTCGGGGCCGATGAGGCGCAGGACTACGGGCGGCGGCCCGGCCGTGGCAGTCGCAGGCGGGCCGGGGTGCGGCGTGGCGGCCGGGCCCTTGGGCTCGGCGGGGGGCAGGCCCATGGTGCCCACAGCCTGTACGAGGTCGGGCAGGTAGTAGCCCTGGCAGAGCGTGGGCCCTACCCGGTGGCCAGCGCAGAACTCCACAAACTGCGGCCCGTAGTAGTTGGGGTTGCGGAGCTCTATGGTGAGTGGCGCTGGCCGCTGGGCCTGGGCGAGAAAGGCGCCGAGGCGCTCAAACAAGGCCTCTGCGTTGGGCATTTTCTGTTTGTTGAGGTACTCGAACTGCAGGATGATGGCGCCGGTGAGCGGCAACAGCGGTTCTATGCTGTCAAGGAACCGGTGGTAGAGCTCCGGCGAGAGGAAGTTGGGGTTGGGTGAGCCGTCGCCGTGGCTCTGCTTTTCTGAGTTATGGGTCAGCGTGAGTGAGTTGGGTGCCTTGATAGTGAACCGGAACTCCGGGCCAACCGAGGCGGCGTAGCTCTGCACCGTGGCCAGGTCAGGAAGCTTGGGCGGATGCGGCGGGAAGAGGCTCCAGAACCACTGGTCAACCTCAACGGTGTTGTAACGCTGTGCGTACTCGGCCAGGTAGTTAATGCCCCGCGGTGCGGAGTACACGAGTCCGGCCCACGAGGGATACGAGAAACTGCAGCTACCTATCCGTAGTTGTGCCATGATCCTTTGTGTCTGCGGGCTGACGCTCTGGCGGGTTAGGGTGCGACGCCGGGGCTTGGTCGTCGTGGAAGGGGAACTCAAAGCGGCCGGTTAACACGCAGCCGGGGGTGCCGGGCCGACACTCGGTGCCGAGGCGCCGACAGATGTTGCCGGTGGTGTTGTACCTGCAGCCGAAACTCATCTGATGACGCCTCGGGTTGCCCGCTTGGGGGTCTGAATCTTTGAGGGTTCCGGGTCGGCGCCTTCCACGCCTGGGGCTACATCGCTATGCGAGAATGGATAGCGCCGAGAGGCGAGATCGCCATAGTGGTCGGTTGAGATACCGTAGACGGCCTTTATGATGTTGGCGGTGTGCACGTGGCTGGTGCCGATGTAGGCATGATGCCCGCGCGAGGCGCCGGTAGTTGCGGTGCCTGCAAGGTACAGCCCGCGCACGTTTGTCTCCATGGTGGTACTGTTCATGACCGGGCCGCCGTCAACATTGCTAAAGGTGACACCCACCCGCCGCAGCAGGTCAAGGTCGGGCCTATATCCGGTGCAGACCAACACAAAGTCGGCCGGGTACTCAATGCGGTCGCGGCGGCGGCGGAGTATGGCGCCGGTGCGGCGAATCTCCTCCACCTGCGTTGAAGGCATGGTGTCTATGACACCCTTCTCCGCCAGGATTGATATTTCCAGGTTAAGTCGAGAGTTGGTTCGGTTGGTGTCAAAGCACTCCTCGCGGCAGGAAATTCCCACATGCGCCCCGACACGAAAGCATCGCAGCGCCGACTCAAGAGCGGAGTTGCGCCCCCCGACAACCAGTACCCGCTTGCGAAAGTACAGGTGCGGATCTTGTGGAAAGTGGGTCACATGCGGCAGGTGTTCACCCGGCACGCCAAGGAGGCGCGGGAAACTCATGTCGCCGGTGGCAATAACCACGCGCCGCGCCCGAAAGCGCTCACGACCGACCACGCTCTCTGACTCCAACACAAAACCGTCACCGTGGTCGCCGCGTCGCAGGTCAACAACCCGCTCATAGGTTCGGATGTTCAAATCCTGCATCTCTACCACTGCCCGCAGGTACGAGAGGTATTCCTCACCGGTGATGAGGTCCTGATGCATAGTCTGAAGTGGGATGCCGCAAATGGCCAGCCGTTCCGGCGAGCTGAAAAACCGCGTAAACCGGGCGTAGCGTGAGATGGTGTGCCCAATCTGTTGGGACTCAAAATGCAGGTAGTCCGCACCGTGGTGCTTGAGCGCGGCGGCAACCTCAATCCCGATAGGGCCAGCGCCAATGACGATAAAGTCGTACTCGTGATGTTCGTTGCTCATATACCCATTCCCGCTAGCCAATCCTGCCAACTATTCCTGCAACCGAAATCCACCGGCCTCTACGAGCCTGAAACTGCCGTCAAGGCCAGAACTCAAATGCACTTCCTTGTCATCGGTAACAAACACCCCCTCGGTGTCCGGAAGGCTCTCAACCAGGGCCATGCCAGCTTCCAGGCCCATAACAAAGGCGCCGGTTGAGACCGCGTCGGAGGTCATAGCCGCCGGCGCCTGAATGGTGACACTGACCAACCCGTTTCTGGTGGGATGCCCGGTGTCCGGATCCAGAATGTGGTGATACCGAACCCCATCCTCTACAAAAAACCGTTCGTAGTCACCCGAGCTGACAACCGAGCGGCCCGTCTGCTCCACAATACCAACAAACCGCCCGCGAGCGGTGTTCACCGGATCCTGAATACCTATGCGCCAGCGGTTGCCGTCGGGCCGCGTCCCAATCGTGTACACATCGCCCCCAAAATCCACCAAGGCGTGCTGAATGCCAGCATCAAGCAGAATGCGCGCGGCTTCATCTACCGCGTAGCCCTTGGCAATACCCCCCAGGTCCAACACCATGCCGGGTACCGGCAGGTAGACCTCGAACGTGTCACGGTTGAGTTCAATCAGCGTGTAGTCAATGCGCGGCAGAACGTCCTCTATTTCGCTTTCGGTGGGAATGCGCTCGTCGGCACTGCCGATGTTCCAGAGCTTCACCAGCGGGCCAATAGTTGGGTCAAAGGCACCGTTGGTACGCCGAGCGTACTCGATGCTCATCTCTATTACTTCAAAGGTGTCCGGGCTCACCCGCACCGGATTCTCACCGGCAGCGGCGTTCACCAAAGAGACCTCGCTGTCAGGCTCGTTAATTGTCATGCGCCACTGTATTTCCTCTACGCGGTGAAACACGCGGTCCAGCACATCGCTTGGAAAGCGTGAGTCATGAATGACAACCGAGGTCACGGTGCCAAGCCACATCTCGCTGCGGCTCACCGGTTCGCCGGGGCGGCGTTCACAAGAAACAACTGCGATTGTAAGGGCTGATATAAGTGCGACGGCGCAGATGCGCGCCATTCGTCGTTGGAGTGGTTTTACCATGGTGCATTATGGCATACATCGATTTTTGATCGCAAGCGGTGCACGCGGCGCGGCCTTTGGCCGATACTGTAGCTATGAGGGTACACAGGAGTTTAGGGGCGATGTTTTCTCGTGCAGTTGTTCGTGCCGTTGTTCCGGTTCTTAGTCTGGCGATAGTGGCTGTGGCCTTCCCCGGTGCGCTGTGGGCAGCCGACCTAACGCTGGGAGCAGATGACCTCCGCATTGAGCAGTCCACCGAGGGCGGCTACCTTCTGACGGTGCGCCGCAAGGACGGTGTTGGGTCGGTACTGTTGGTGGAGTCTACCGAGCACCCTGACCGCGCGGTTGCAAGCTTTGCCCTGCGCAACCCAAACTACCACCCGCTCAACGGCGACGAACGCCGCATTTTAGACGGCGAGTTTCTGGAGCCACGCGAGGACCGCTACTTTATTGTCAGCTCCACGCCGGTAGAGGATGAGGAGTTCGGCGAGGCCTTTGTGCTGTTTATTCCGTACATGGTGGAGTACGGCTACCC
>PXEI01000220.1 GCA_003564775.1 Spirochaetaceae bacterium | reverse complement strand
CTAAGCGATACACAGCTTCAGAAGCGACGACAGGCGCTCATGTCCCGCATTCAAGATATTGAGATTCAACAAGAGGAAATCCTTCAGTTCAGCGAGAAGTTCATAAATGCTGCTCGCAAAATCGAGAAGTATCGTAGTGAGCAGGAACGTATTGAGAAGCGACTGCGTGTTTCGAATATGCGAGAGCTGCGTGGACTGGGTCGTGGGCTTGCGATAACCGCTGATCGTCTGAGAATTGAGGAGGAGTTAGGGCTCACCTCAGATCAAATCAAGGAGAAGATCCGGCAGATCCAGATCACCGAGAAGAAGCTCAAGGCGCTTGAGATCGACTTCGAAAACAGTATTGACGAGATCCAGTCGATGTCGGAAGAGATCATTCGTGGAAAAACCATGATGCAAAACGCCAAGGATCGTCTGATCCAGGCAAACTTGCGACTTGTAGTGAGTATCGCCAAGAAGTATACGAATCGAGGACTTCACTTCTTTGATCTTGTGCAGGAAGGAAACATCGGTCTGATCAAGGCGGTTGAGAAGTTCGAGTATCGAAAAGGCTACAAGTTCTCAACGTACGCAACCTGGTGGATTCGTCAGGCTATTACTCGTTCAATCTCCGACCAGGCCCGAACAATTCGAGTCCCGGTGCACATGATTGAGCAGATTAACAAGGTTGTTCGTGAATCTCGTCAGCTTATGCAAATGTTAGGGCGCGAGCCTACCGACGAAGAAATTGGAGAACGACTTGGCTGGACTGTCAGTCGCGTCAAGTCCGTAAAGAACGTTGCGCGTGAGCCAATTTCGCTTGAGACTCCTATAGGTGAAGAGTAAGACTCTTCACTGGGAGATTTTATTGAAGACAAAGACGTAGAGAACCCGGCACATCAGACCGCGTTCACACTGTTGCAAGAACAACTGCGTGGCGTGCTGGGTTCATTGCCAGCACGTGAACAGGAAGTGCTCAAGATGCGTTTTGGACTTGAAGACGGATACTCCCTTACGCTTGAGGAAGTTGGTCTGTACTTCAACGTTACTCGCGAGCGCATTCGACAGATTGAGGCTAAGGCCTTGCGTCGGCTTAGACACCCGAAACGCAGCCGGCGCCTGAAAGATTACCTAGACCAATAAGCTGATAGAGGAGTAAAGTAGGGTGGTTGTACAAGACGTTATCGAGCGATTGCGTTCACTGCAGAGCGTTTTATCTGAGAAGTTTCGCATTGAATCGGAGATCGAGGATCTTCCACGAGCACTCTCTACGAAGACCGAGCTGGTAAGCCGGCTTAAGCGTAGCTATATAGAGAAGAATGCGCATTACGAAGAGGTGAAGAACAGGATCCGTGATCTGCGCCTTCAGATGGAAGAAGCTGAACGCGATCGCGAGAAGCACGAGCTGCAGATGGATCAGATTAAGACTCAGCGCGAGTACGAAGCGCTGGACAAGGAGATCCGTGAAGCATCTGAGCGTGAGCAAAACCTGCGAAAAGATGTTCAGCGTGAAGAGAAGGTACTTGCAGAAACCAGTGCCGAGCTCGAACGCGAAGAGCAAATGATTCAAAGCCAGGAACAAGAGCTGACCGAGGAACAAGAGAAGATTAAGCAGGAAATTGCGTCCCGTGAACAGCAACTCAAGGAGCTTGAAGCGGAAGAAAAGGAACTAACTCCCGGTTTAGAAGACGACCTGCTTTTCAAGTTCGAGCGAATTATCCGGAGTAAGGAGGGCGAAGGAATTGTTTCGCTCCGCAAAGGGGTTTGCACCGGGTGTCAGATGATTCTTTCCAATCAGTTTGTTAACGATGTGCGTCGCGGAGAAGAGATTAAGTTCTGCCCATATTGCAGCAAAATTGTTTTCTACCTCGGTGAAGATGAAGCCTTGTATCAAAGTAATGACTCTGAAGGGCTGGTAGATCTGATGGACGAGTTCGCTGAGATGGACGACGACGATGATCTGCCCGGAAGGCCTTTGGCTGACGACGTTGAAGATAGTTTGGATGATGCCGATGTACTCGACGAAGAGCCACTTGACCTGACGAGTTCTGACGACGACGACATAGATGACGAAGAAGAACTTGAAGAAGACGAAGAGCTTGACGAAGATGACGACGATTATGACGACGACGACGACGAGTTTGATGATGAAGATGACGATGAAGATGAAGATGAGGACGAAGAAGACTAGAACCTGATCTGAGTTTCAGCCGCCCGTTTACGGGCGGCTGGGAGCGAGGCAGGCCGGAACGTCGCCAGCTGCGCTCACGTACGTGGGTCGTGGCCGGAGGAAAGTCCGGGCTCCGTAGAGCACGACGCCGGGTAACGCCCGGACCCCTTTGAGGGGATAGAAAGTGCCGCAGAAACGATACCGCCTTCAACCCCTTCGGGGGCAGGAGGTAAGGGTGAAATGGTGAGGTAAGAGCTCACCGGCGATGAGGCAACTCATCGTGCTGAGGTAAACCTCGTCGGGAGCAAGGCCAAGCAGCGGGTGAGTTGCTCGCTCATACGCCCGCGGGTAGGTCGCTTGAGCTGGCTGGTGACGGTCAGCGTAGAGAGATGACGTTCACGGTCGGTTTGGTTACGGCCCGACCGACATGTACAGAACCCGGCTTATAGGCCTGCTTCGCTCCCAGCCGACTCGGCTGCGGCGTTCTTTTGTGCCTTCCTCCGCTAAGAAAGCTCCGGTTCGATTGACTTTTTACCGAAACTGTAATTAAATGGCGGTGGATTCAGCATGAGAGACCCCGAAGGCCGATTTCGCATTTCAGAGGCCGGAGCCAAGGCCCCACACGGTATTGCACCCGTTACAGTGTTCCTTGCAGTTGCAGTTCTCTTGATCGGTGTACTGGCCGCGCTGGTTTTCATGAGTGGTCGTCTCGGTTCATTGCCGTCGCTGCAGATGGGTGCCAATGGTGATTTATCGATCCTGTGGGAAGAGCAAGCATACGGGGAGCTCATAACGCTTGCTGATCGGCGGCTACAGGAGCGACCGCTTGAGTATGAGTCCTTGCTGCTGTCAGGTTTTGCACATTTCTATTTGGGCTTAGATCAAATTGAAACGGAATCTCAGCGTGAGTACATGAATGAAGCCGTAGTGCGACTACGTAAGGCCAGGTTGCACGGTAGATCGGAAATGCAGCCCGAGTTGCAGTACATACTCGGAAAGGCCTACTTTCATAAAGGAGTGTACTACGACGACCTTGCCATAGAGTATATTGCCGAGAGCCTCGATGGTGGCTATCAATCCACCGATACACACGAGTATTTGGCGCTCGCACACGCAAGGCGACATGAGTACGAAGAGAGTGCATACCATCTTGAACGTGCGGTAGAGATCAATCCGGACGACCTGCTGTACTACACCCTCGGCACTACGAGGATGCAGGTGGGGCGCACCGAGGAAGCTCAACGAAGCTTCCGTGAAGCTGTCCGCATCACTTCCGATGAGTATCTGCAGCAGCAGGCACGAATTCGACTTGGTGAGTTGCTCCAACTGAGTGGAGATTACGACGAAGCCGAGGAACAGCTGCGTCTCGTGCTGCGGGACAATCCGCAATCCGCAGACGCACATTTTGTTCTCGGTGAGATATATAATGCCCGGGGTGATAGGGAGCGTGCTCGCTACGAGTGGCGCGAGGCGGTTCGAATTGAACCACGCCATGTAGATGCACTTCAGAGTTTACAGAACAACTAATAGCGGAGGGTCCTATGGGACTGGCTAAACTTTTTGACGCTTTTTCTACGGATATCGGAATTGACCTTGGAACATGCAATACCCTCATCTATATCCGAGGTAAGGGTATAATGGTTAGCGAGCCGTCGGTTGTTGCCGTCGAACGTGGGACCAAGAAGGTTGTGGCGGTCGGTGAGGAAGCCAAACGAATGCTTTGGAAGACGCCGGGAGACATAATTGCGATACGGCCCTTGCGCGACGGCGTTATCGCTGATCTTGAAACTACCGAAAAAATGATTCGGTACTTCATTGCCAAAGTCTTGCAGCGTCGATGGCTTGTGAAACCGCGAATGGTGGTGGGGGTTCCCTCCTGCATTACCGAGGTCGAACGCCGCGCGGTTGAGGAGAGTGCCTACAAGGCGGGCGCCCGCGAAGTTAAGGTAATTGAGGAATCACTTGCGGCAGCGATTGGCGCAAATATTCCCATCTATGAGCCAGCTGGCCATATGATCTGTGACATTGGCGGCGGTACCAGTGAGATTTCGGTAATTTCCCTGGGCGGAATGGTGGTTACCAACGCGATACGGCTCGGTGGCGATGAATTTGACGAGGCCATCATCAAGCACGTGCGAACTGTTCATAATCTCATTATTGGTGAAGGTACCGCGGAGGAGCTGAAGAAGAAGATCGGCAACGCCTCTCCTGACAAAAAGATTGAAAAGATGGAGATCAAGGGTACGGACGCCATTACCGGGCTGCCGCGACGCCTTGAGATTGACAGCGTTGAGGTTCGCGAGGCTCTTCAGGAGCCGATTACAGCCATTGTAGAGGAGATTAAACGCACCTTGGGCCAGACGCCTCCGGAGTTAGCGGCAGACATCGTTGAACGTGGGATCGTTATGACCGGTGGCGGTTCATTGCTCAAGGGGCTTGATACCCTGATTGCCAACGAAACCGGAGTTCCGTGCTTTAAAGCGGAAGATCCATTAAACTGTGTCGCTTTGGGTGCTGGAATGTACTTTGAACGTGAACGCAGCAAGAACGCCAACGCACGGCACAGCATATACAACCGACTCTAAGGCAGTTTTATGGTGCGTAGGTTTCGTGAACTCATTCATCACCACGGTACCGGCGTATCGCTAACCGCCTTGCTACTCACCGCTACCCTGATGCTTGCTCTTCAGAGTGGGCCGACACGAGGCGGCTTTGGTGAGCTTGGTCTAAGCGTCGTTGGTGTGGTGCAGCAGAGCACCGCATGGGTGGTTGGTGGGGTTGCCTCAACCATCGGTTCAGTAAGCGAGCTTGGGAATCTTCGAAACGACTACGAGGCACTCCTGTCACAGCTGCTTGAGTATGAGGCAGCACAACAAGACCTGGCAGAGTTGCGGCACGAACTGCACGCCCTGCGTGAGTTACTTGGTTTTTCGCAGCAGCTCGAAACGCGCAATGTTCCTGCCCGTGTAATAGGAAAAGATCCGGGTAACTTTTTCTCCACTATCAGTATAAACAAAGGCCGTCGCGACGGAATG
>PXEI01000446.1 GCA_003564775.1 Spirochaetaceae bacterium | reverse complement strand
CTGCCTGTGGGGGTTCGAGTCCTCCCCGGGAAGTGAAAATGGCCCCTTCGTCTATCGGCTAGGACAGGAGATTCTCATTCTTCAAAGAGGGGTTCGATTCCCCTAGGGGCTAAGCATCACAAAGAAACCGGCCTGAATGGCCGGTTTTTTTCGGCTCTCGCATTAACAGGTAGGTGTAGTATGAGCGAACACAGACTGCTGGTTCTTTCAGACGGGTCGGTGTATTCCGGCTTGGGTTTCGGCGCTCCGGCATTGACCCTGGAAGAACTCGATACCGCTCCGACACCGGAAAAGAGCGTCGGTGAGGTGGTGTTTAACACCGCCATGAGCGGCTATCATGAGGTGCTAACCGACCCCTCCTATACGGGCCAGCTTGTGGCTATGACCTATCCCCACATGGGAAACTACGGCACCTTCGCCGACTGGAGCGAGATTGGCCCTGAAGGCCCGGCGCAGCGTGTCGGTGTTAAGGCCGCTGGTTTTGTCATCCGATCATTGTATCGTGGCCCGGTGCCGGAAGGTAGAGCGACTCTCCATGAGTTCCTCGTGGCTGGCGCCACGCCCGGCATCTCTGAAATTGACACCCGCAGGTTAACTCTCTCACTCCGAAACGAAGGCACCCGAAACGGCGTTATCCTCGAACGTCCCGGCGGTGCGGAGTTGAGTGCTGCCGAGTTGGGGCGTGTGAAGGCGTTCTTAGCGGCCTTTCCACTCATGGAGGGGCGGAATCTAATAGGTGATGTTGGAACAACCGAGGTTACCGAGGTAAACGCTGGCGGAACTCCTCGTATTGCGCTGCTTGATTGCGGTGCCAAGGCAAATATAATTCGGGAGCTCGTAGCGCTTGGCTGTTCGGTTTCAGTCCTGCCAAGTGTAGCTACTGCATCCACGGTTCGTGAAGGTGGTTACGATGCGCTCCTGGTATCGAACGGCCCAGGGGATCCGGCGGTCCTGGCACAACAGGTAGAGACGCTCAGATCGCTTGTGGGTGAAACGCCGTTACTGGGTATTTGCCTGGGACATCAGCTCATTGCAGAGGCCATTGGCGCCCGGACTCATAAAATGAGTTTTGGGCACCATGGGGTGAATCACCCGGTGCGTGATGAAATAACCCGGCGAGTCTTTGTTACCTCGCAGAACCATGGCTTTGCCGTTGACGAGGACAGCCTTCCGGAGGGAGCCATGGTGTGGTTACGCAACGCCAATGATCAGAGTGTTGAGGGACTCCTTGATACCTCCCGCAGAATCCGCACCGCGCAGTTTCACCCCGAGTCTGCACCGGGGCCACATGACTCCAAGTGGATATTCGCCTCGTTCCTTGAGATGATCAAATGAGTGCACGAACAGATATAAAGAAGATACTGATCATTGGGTCCGGCCCAATCATGATTGGGCAGGCCTGTGAGTTTGACTACTCCGGGAACCAGGCAGTGCGGGCGCTGAAGGAAGAGGGGTACCAGGTTGTGCTGGTAAACCCAAACCCGGCCACCGTCATGACCACTCCCGGCATTGCTGACGCAATTTACTGTGATCCGCTTGAGGTTCCTTTTGTTGAGGCCATTATCCGCGAGGAACGGCCGGACGCTCTGTTGGCGACTATGGGCGGACAAACCGCGCTCAACCTCACCCTGGCTTTAGATGAGGCCGGGGTTCTTGAGCGCTACGGGGTAGAGACCATTGGCGCTCGAGCGGACTCTATTCGCATGGCAGAAGACAGGGGCCTGTTTAAGGCGGCAATGGAACGCATTGGCCTGGAGAGCGCGCGCTCGGCTTTGGTCTCAAGTGTGGCCGACGCCGAAGGTTTTTTGGAAGAGGTTGGTCTACCCGCAATTATTCGCCCCAGTTATACACTTGGCGGCCGAGGTGGTGCTATTGCTCATTCCAGAGAAGAGTTCCGCAACTTTGTAGACTGGGCCCTCACTGAAAGCCCGGTGCATACTGCCCTCATTGAGGAAAGTCTTTTAGGATGGCGCGAATTTGAGCTTGAGGTCATGCGTGACCAGGCCGACAACGCCGTCATTGTCTGTTCTATTGAAAACATCGACCCAATGGGTGTGCATACCGGTGACAGCATTACTATCGCACCAATTCAAACCTTGTCGGACCGTGAGTATCAGCGGATGCGTACCGCCGCAATAGAGATTCTGCGTGAGATTGGTGTGGACTGTGGCGGCTCCAACGTACAGTTTGCCCTGGACCCAAGCGGCGAACGCATGATTGTCATAGAGATGAACCCACGGGTCTCACGGAGCTCCGCTCTGGCATCCAAGGCCACCGGGTTTCCTATTGCGCGCTGCTCGGCAAAACTTGCTGTGGGTTACACTCTGGATGAAATCACCAACGAGATTACCGGGAAGACGGTGTCCTGTTTTGAGCCGTCGCTGGACTACTGCGCTATCAAGGTGCCACGCTTTGAGTTAGAGAAGTTCCCACAGGGCTACGTTGAGCTAGGCACGCAGATGAAGAGTGTCGGCGAGTCACTGGCCTTAGGCCGCAGCTTTCCTGAAGCGCTGAACAAGGCAATTCGGGCGGCCGAGTTTGGCTTCAGCGGGCTTGAGTCACTTGAGGAGCTTCCGCAGGCCGAGATCGACCGCATGATTGATACACTTCACCCGCGCCGCATCTTTGCGCTCTATACAGAACTCTGCCGACGGGGAGTTGCGGCCATAGATGAGCTGGCGGAGCGGAGTGGGTATCACCCGTGGTTTCTGTACGAGATGGCGGCCCTGGCCGAGCTGGAAGGTCGCATTGCGGCCGCTGCCAGCACCGCCGACGGTGCCACGCCCTCCGGGGCCGAGCCCACCGCCACGCTCGAGGCCGCTGCCGGGGAGCTTGAATCCGTCGAGCTCGAACCAGCGCTGCTGCTTGAGGCCAAACGCAGCGGCATTGCCGACAAGCGCATTGCGGCCCTCACAGGGAGCAGCGAGGCGGCCGTCCGCGCGGGCCGCAACGCGGCTGGCCTCCACGCCGCATACCACTTTGTAGACACCTGTTCCGGCGAGTTTGACGCCGCCACGCCGTACTTTTACGGCACTTACGGTGAGATAGATGAAGGCGAGCCGGTTGGCTCCGATGGTGTGGTCATTCTGGCAAGTGGCCCAAACCGCATTGGTCAGGGGCTTGAGTTTGACACCTGCTGCACCCTGTGTTCGCTCGCCTATAGAACACATGGAGTCACAACCGTCATTATCAACAGCAATCCGGAGACGGTGTCTACCGACTTCAACGTGTCCGACCGGCTCTACCTGGAACCGCTCACCTCGGAGGACGTGCTTGAGGTGCTGCACAAAGAAGGAATTAACCGGGTGGTGGTTCAGCTTGGCGGACAGACACCGCTGAACATGGCCCGTGAACTGGAGGCGGCCGGAGCCGAGGTTGTTGGCACGCCAACTGCCGGTATCGAGCGCGCAGAGAACCGCGAGCTTTTTTACCAGGTGCTGCAGGAACTTGGCCTGAAACTCCCGGTAAACCGAATGGCCTCAACCGCGGCTGGCGTAGAAAAGGCGGCCGAGGAAATTGGGTATCCGGTGCTGCTTCGGCCTTCCTATGTGCTTGGTGGACGGAGCATGGTCATTGCCTTCAACCGCGATGAACTGCACGAGTTCCTTGAGAAGCGCGTGGTTGTGTCACCCGAGGCGCCGGTGCTGGTAGATCAGTTTCTGGAAGACGCCTATGAGTACGATATCGACGCTATTTGTGATGGGGAAAGTGTGTACGTGGCTGGGATCATGCAGCACATAGAGGCTGCTGGCATACACTCCGGCGACTCTGCCTGTGTGTTCCCACCCTACAAAAGCGCGCCTGCTACCTTGCGCGCCATGACTGAAGCCACTGCCCGTATCGCTCTGGAAATAGGCGTGCGGGGCCTGCTGAACATTCAGTTTGCCTGGAAGGGCAGTGACCTCTACGTGCTGGAGGTCAACCCACGGGCAAGCCGCACCGTGCCGTTTATCTCCAAAGCTTCCGGCATCGACCTCATTTCTGCTGCGGTGGGTGTGTGGCAGGGCAGGTCTCTGCGGGACCAGGATCTCATTAACGACGGCGATACCGGAATTCCTGGGGTCGGGCTGGTGCGATGTATTACCGGCTGGGCGGTTAAGGAGGCGATGTTCTCTTTTGACCGCTTCCGCGATGTAGACCCACTCTTAGGCCCGGAGATGCGTTCAACCGGTGAGTCTATAGGAATTGGTGCCGATTTCGGTGAGGCCTTTGCCAAGGCGAGTCTGGCAACCGGAACCAAACTGCCGACCGAAGGCCGTGTTTTTGTTTCGGTGCATGACTCGGATAAATCAACCATGTTGCCGATAGTCCGTGAGCTGCGTGACCTTGGGTTTGAGATTGCCGCAACCCGTGGCACGGCCGACTACCTGTTTCAGAACGGTATTTTCTCCGAGGTTGTCCTCAAGGTGCATGAAGGCCGCCCGAACGTGGTTGACCATCTGCAGAGTGGACGCATAGACCTGTTAATTAATACTCCTTTAGGTCGATATACCCAGCGCGACGACAGTCTGCTGCGTATAGAGGCGCTGCGACACCATGTGCCGTACACCACCACCTCCTCGGCTGCCGAGGCGGCGGTGCTGGGCATTAAGTACCTGAAGCGCCGCGAGTACACCCCACGGCGACTGCCGGAAGGGCGCGTCGAGCGGCGCTAGCAGCACGCGGCCAGGCGGCCAGCGCCGGTACGTGTGCCAGCCAGCGCCGGGCCGCACACCGGGCCGCGCTGGCCCGGGCCGATGCCGCTAAGCGCCGTTTCCGTTCTCCACTACGTAGTTGTTGTAGTAGTACTCCAGACTTTCCACCAATGCCTCCCAGGAGGCCTCTACAATGTTCTCGTGAACACCTACCGTCTCCCAGATATCGGCGCCGTCGGTGCTGGTAATAAAGACCCGAACCTTTGCTGCCGAGTGCTGCTCCGGGTTGAGTACCCGCACGCGGTAGTCAATGAGGGTAACTTTTTGAAGGTAGTCAAAGTGGGGGCCCAAGGCATCTCGAATGGCGTGGTCCAGGGTCTCAACCGGCCCAACACCGACTGCGGCCCCCATCACGTCCTTACCTTCCGAGTTTATGAAAATGCGGCCGACGGTCTTGGAAGGGGTGTTGCCGGTTTTGTAGGTTTCCAGGTGATAGTTGCGCAGCTCGAGCAAGGGGCGGTAACGGCCAAGGGCTCGGCGCATGAGCAGGTCAAAAGACGCCT
>PXEI01000036.1 GCA_003564775.1 Spirochaetaceae bacterium | reverse complement strand
GTCAACAAGAACCTCTCAATTGAAGAGCGGGATCGCTTCCTTAAAGGTGCGGATCCACTCAATGCTGACAAGATGATTGAGTGGTCTATTGCGGCTCTGGATCTGTTCAAAGACTACTACGGCAAGAACAAGGCCATGATCGACGGCTTCTCGCATTTTCCGTCTAACCATCTCAGTCTTGTACGCAAAGATGGTGCGCTTGACTTCTATCATGGTGGAATTCGTGCTGTTGACTCGGAAGGTAACAAGATCATTGACTACGCCGACTATCAGGACTACACCAATATCGTTGGTGAGGGTGTTAAGTCATGGAGTTACATGAAGTTCCCTTACCTGCTCTCACTTGGTGAGGAAGAGGGTTGGTACCGCGTCGGGCCGCTGGCTCGCCTCAACACCTGCGACTTCATTCCAAGCCCGTTGGCGCAGAAAGAGTTTGAGATTTTCCGTGCAGCGACAAACGGCAAACCGAACAACATGTGCATGCACTACCACTGGGCGCGTATCATTGAGATTCTCCACTCGGCAGAGGTCATTAAGGAACTCCTTGAGGATCCGGACTTGCAGGGTACCGATCTGATTGCGACCGGTGAACGCAAGGACGAGGGTGTGGGACTTGTGGAAGCACCTCGAGGCACCTTGTTCCATCACTACAATGTGAACGAGGATGACCAGATCACTATGTGTAACCTCATTGTGTCGACGACGAACAACAATGTTCCTATGAACAAAGCGGTGAACTTTGTCGCCAAGGCCCAGATGAGCGGTCAGGCCGAGATCACCGAACCGATGATGAACATGGTTGAAGTCGCTATTCGCGCTTACGATCCGTGCCTTAGTTGTGCAACTCACGCCCTTGGTGAAATGCCGCTTGAGGTTACGATGCTCGACGCGGATGGGAACGAAATCACTTCAAGAAAGCGCTAGGCGCGATGTTGAAGTGGCGGAGTTTTCAGCAGTAATGCCTCGAGTATTCGTATATGGAATTGGAAACCCAGGTCGTCAAGATGACGGCCTGGGGCCTTTGTTGGCAGAGCGCCTTGAAGGCTGGGTTGAGTCGGAGGGTCTCTCCGACATCAAAGTCGACGCAAACTATCAATTAATGGCCGAGGACGCACATACCGTCTCGGAACACGACCTTGTCATCTTTGCCGATGCCTCAAAAGAGGACATTGCTTCATATGCCGTCACAAAGGTAGAGGCGACAGGCAATATAGGATTCTCGACACACTCCATGACAGCCGAGTCGGTGGTTGGGCTGACAATTGAGCTCTACGGAACGCCGCCCCCGGTGTACATGATTCACATCAAGGGTTACGAATGGGAGTATGCCGCCGAGATGACCGAGCAGGCACTGGAGAATCTCAATGCGGTTGAGCAGTTTATCAAGGAGTGGCTCAAGAACCCCGTCGAGATACAAACCCCAATCACGGTTTAGATTACGGCCTACGATGCGCCTTCCTCGTAGTTTCCTCTATGGAGGCGGGAGGGCCGGGAATAATCCCGGACCCTCAGTCGCGTCGGCTTTGGCTACTTCCCTGCGGTGTACCCGCCGTCTACCAGTAAATCAGCGCCGGTGACAAAGCTTGCTTGGTCGGACGCCAGGAATACAACTGCGGCTGCAATCTCTTCTGGTTTCCCTAGACGTCCTAATGGATGACGGGAAACAAGTACTTGTTTGAGTTCCTCGGGCGCCTCGGCGAGTATGGGTGTGTCTATGTATCCAGGCGAGACCGAGTTGACGCGGATGCCTCTGTCGGCATACTCGAGTGCAAGAGTTTTGGTTAGATTCTTCACGCCACCTTTGGCAGCTGAGTAGGCCGCAGTTTGTGCTTGTCCGACATTGCCAAGGATCGAGGCACAGTTTACAACCGAACCGGAGCCCTGTTCCAACATCGCTCCAATTGAGTGCTTGGCTACCAAAAATACGCCGGTTAAGTTTATTGAAACTACCTTGTTCCAGTCTTCCAGGGTGTACTCATGAGCCTCGCCTGTGTGGCCTATCCCGGCGTTATTAAAGACGATATCTACGCTACCGAACTCCGACTTCGCCTTCTGCACCATAGCTTTGACTTGATCCTCTTGGGTGACATCTACCTTGAAGAAAACCGCCTTGGTGTCACCGCCAGTATTGAGTTCCTGGGCAAGCTTCTCACCTGTCTCACTGTTCAGGTCAGCGATGAGCACTCTTGCTCCCTCCTGCACCATGTGTCGTACCGTAGCCTCTCCAATTCCACTGGCGCCACCTGTGATGATCGCTGTTTTCTTGTCCAAATGGTTTTTCATAGAGTTCTCCTTCATTGAGTTGTTTGAGATGTGCTGTTGCAAATACCCAGCCGCCCCTTTGGGCAGGCATTCGGATAGTTGCTGTGTATCCCCTGTAGTTTCAAGGTAACGATATGAGTTCCTCGACGGCAAATTTTAGACGGAGGGAATGGCCGCGCCTAGTTCCTCTAGGGTTGGTTCCACGAAAAGGGTGCCCGCAAGAAATACGCTTGGGTGTCGAGCCTCACCACCAAGCAACCAGCTAAGAGTTTTGTGTAGATCCAACTCAATCTCCAGATCGTGATACTCAAAGGCGATATCGTTGCGATCCAGGTAACGACGGACCATCATTGTTGCTGCGCACCAACTTGTACCCACAACTGTGGCGGCCTCGTTAGGCTTGAGAGGGTTAGTCTTAAAGGCTATTTTGCGTCCCCTCTTCCCAGCATAGGCGGCTGAGACTGCCGGGTCGAGAACGTGACACGACTAATAACTCGTTGTGTCGCTTGAAGTTCCATGGTATTGTTCTGTAAACAAATTTGACCCTCATCCGGTTGAGCATAGATTATGCTTCCGGGTTGAAGCGAGGACTAATGGCGCACACAGTACTCTACTACGACTGCTTTTCCGGTGTTAGCGGTGACATGAATCTTGGAGCCATGATTGATTTGGGTGTGAAACCTGAGGTGCTAGAAGCGGAGCTCGCCAAGCTTGGAGTTGAGGGATACCGTCTTGAGATCTTTCGCGACGAGCGCAAAGGCATAACCGGCACCCGTGTTATCGTGCATACCAACGAGTCCACGCCCGAGTCAGGTGAACACCACCACGGGCATGAGCACCCTGGACACCATCACGGGCATGAGCACCATCATCACCATCACCATGACGTTGACGTTGAGGGCGTCCAACCGCATGAGCACCATCATCACCGCGGACTCACCGAGATCCGAGGAATTATCACCAACAGCCAACTCTCGGCATCGGTGAAGCATCGAGCTGTTGCTATCTTTGAGCGACTTGGAGTTGCGGAAGCTAAGGTGCACGGGGTTCCAGTAGATCAGGTGCACTTTCACGAAGTTGGCGCGGTTGATGCAATTGTCGACATAGTTGGAGCCGCTATCTGTCTTGAACTGCTGGGTGTTGACCGGGTGGAGTGCTCAGAGATACGACTTGGCGGGGGTACCGTGCGAGCAGCGCATGGGTTGCTTCCGGTCCCAGCACCAGCAACCGCCGAGATACTGCGAGATGTCCCAGTGCGGAGCGGTCCGGTAGATAAAGAGCTCACGACGCCCACCGGGGCGGCTATTGTGCGAACACTTGCAGAGGCTTTTGACAACGGTCTGGCCATGCAGGTGAAAGCTGTTGGTTATGGCATAGGTGGAAACGACAACGAGGTCGCTAACGTCTTGCGGGTGTTCTTCGGGCAGGCCGAAGGCCTACCGGCTCCAGGACGCAGACCGGACTCGGGGGAGTATCTACAGGTGGAAACCAACATTGACGATATGCCTGCTGAGGACTACGACTATCTGGTGGACCGGTTGTTTGAGGCAGGAGCAATGGATGTCTGGTTGACCCCCATTATTATGAAAAAAACTCGGCCCGCTGTTACCCTTTCGTGTCTGTGCTCCGAGTCGCGGAAAGACGCCTGCATAGATGTTGTGCTTGGTGAGTCGACCTCGCTTGGGGTGCGGGTAAGCAGAGTGTCTCGTCCGGCGCTTGAGCGCAACTCGGTAGCGGTGGACTGCGAGTATGGACGAGTTCGAGTGAAGATCGCCTATCGCGACGGAGCAGTACTCAAGCTCAAGCCGGAGTACGACGACTGTAGAGCACTGGCTCAACAGCATGGTGTATCTTTACAGGCGGTGAGGGTGGCCGCGCTGAAGGCATGTGATGAAGCGACGCTCGAGTACAAACCCACTGCAAAAGTCGCTGTAGATGAGGAGACTTCATGACTAATTCGGCTATTCAATCTTTGTTGGAACAGGTTGCGGCTGGTAACACAACTCCTGAGCAGGCGTTTGATAAACTTCGGAGTTTACCCTTTGAAGACTTGGGCTTTGCCAAGGTTGATCACCATCGGGCCTTGCGACAAGGGTTCCCTGAGGTGATCTACTGTGCCGGTAAAACACCGGAGCAAGTGGGGCGGATCGCAGAGTCTATGCTCGCTTATGACAACACAGTTCTTGCCACGCGTGCTGATCAAGCATGTTACGAGGCAATACGGGCTGTCGCCGGTGAGGAGCCGGTTTACAACCACGCTGCCCGCACAGTCCTGGTGCAACGCGGAGAGCTCCCGGTGACTATGGGCTCTATTGCGGTAGTGAGTGCGGGCACCTCGGATCAGGCGGTTGCTGAGGAAGCCGCTGAGACCGCCGCAGCGTTTGGGAATGAGGTTGACAGGATTTACGACGTAGGTGTAGCTGGCATTCACCGCCTCTTTGCTCGTATGGAGCGCATTCGTCAAGCGCGGGTCGTTATTGTTGTTGCTGGAATGGAAGGTGCGCTTGCCAGTGTGGTTGGAGGCTTGGTTGATCGGCCGGTAATCGCGGTGCCAACTAGTGTAGGTTATGGGGCTTCTTTCGGGGGGCTTTCCGCACTGTTGACCATGTTGAACAGCTGCGCCTCTGGTGTCGCGGTAGTCAATATCGACAATGGTTTCGGAGCCGGATACATAGCCGGTACCATGAACCGCGCATGAGTATGAACCAACCGGAAGCAAGAAGCATTGCTCAGGACGCCACGTCGGGGTCTCCAGTAACTGCCATGACAGCCGAGATCATCTGTGTTGGAACCGAGCTTCTGTTGGGTCAGGTGGTGAACACGAACGCAGCGTACCTGGGTTCTCGCCTGGCTGATCTAGGCGTTGGTGTGTACCGTCATACGGTAGTTGGAGACAATCACGGCCGCCTGAAAGCGGCACTATCGGCGGCATCCGCAAGTTGCAATCTC
>PXEI01000495.1 GCA_003564775.1 Spirochaetaceae bacterium | reverse complement strand
GCGGGAGTCAAACACCCGCCGATACAACAAGGTGTCAAGGCGGTACACAGCGCTGCTCTGGTCCAGTATCTCGTGATCCTGCAGCGGGAAGGTGCTCAGTCGTACCTGGTGCTCTCCTGTCACGCCGGTGAAGCGAAAGGCTTGGTTCTCCAGTGATCGCCGGGTTATGTCGGTTAGATTATCGTTGAGACTGTATACAGAACGATACCTTTGACGCAAGATCAGCGAGTTCTCCAGCACAAAGAGCCGTCGATATAGGTTGGCGCGGTACGAGAGCCGGCCGGTGGTATCGGAGTTGAGCTGAGCGTAACGGGTTTGCCAGTCTATATCCTCCGGAACCTCCCAGTTGGAGTTCTCGGTGAAGTTGTCCACGGTGAGGCGTGGTACAACACTGTAGCTCACCCTGTACCCAAAAGGTGCCTGTATTTCCGGTACCGAGAAGCTTGGCCGGAGCGCTGGCAGACGCAGAAAGCTATCATCCGGGAAGCTCGCAACGGGATCAGTCTCAGCATTGCTGGTATCCCAGGGAGGCCGCAAAGGTGCAGGCTCGAACCCTTCGGGAAGCTCCTCGGGTGAGTCTATTCCAGGCCGCCTGCGATTTGAATCCAGCAGGGTTCCCTCTACTCTGCCGGTAAGATCCGGGGTAGTATAGCGGTTGGGATAGTAAAAGCGGCGCTCAGGGCTATCGATTGCGGTTTGGGCTTCAGGCCGCAGGAGCGAATCCGGTGTATCGCGGCTTTCCCAGTAAAGAATCCAGCTGTAGGAACTTATGGACAGGTTGCTTAGGTAAGGCTGTACAGCAGAAGGAAGATCCGGGCGATACGAACCACGTAGACTCCAGCGCAAGGTGTTAATATTGTCCGGTTGGCTGTCTATGAGTTCACTAAAACCCAGGAGTCCAGCGAAATCTATTGACTCGGCCCGGTTGTCAAAGTCTCGTCGAAAGAATGGATCCGACATCAGCAACAACTCAAGTTGCATTGATAAACCGAGTAAAGCAGTTGAGGCGTTACTCTGTATCTCATATCTGAAAGGCAACTCACCCCACCCCGCAAAATTGCTGCGGTTCCAGTCGGTTTCGGCCCGTCCGTCAACAACACGATACGGAGTAACAAACTCCTCAATGTTCTCAATTGGATAAAGATGGCGGCTAACACC
The DNA here is from genome assembly GCA_003564775.1 of Spirochaetaceae bacterium. Classification (GTDB taxonomy): domain Bacteria; phylum Spirochaetota; class Spirochaetia; order DSM-27196; family SLAA01; genus SLAA01. Next base: position 4,064 of record PXEI01000495.1, on the reverse strand, counting down.
CAGGGAACTGCGCCAGGCAACAGAGTTCAATGGCCCAAACCGCGGTAGTTGTGCGTGTAGCCCAATGAGAACGCCAAGTCTGGTGTAGATATCGGCCAAGGCCTTGACGGTTCGGTCGGGAGGCGTAGTATCCGGTCTGTCGGTTTCTCGCAGGAATACAAACCAGCGTTCACGTTCCTGTTGGGTTTGTTGTTCCTCGGTAAGCTGAAGGAAAGAGAACGGTGCTGCGTCTTCGGTCCGGCGGCCGACAAGATACGTGGTAGTCTGCAAAAAAGCTCCTGCCCGGGTGCGGTATCCGATTGATGGGTGGAAGAACAGTTCATCACCAGGTACGAAGAAGAATGGAAAATACAGAACCGGCACACGTCCTACGTAGAGAATAGCGTTCTGTAAAGCCCACTCTCCTGGTCCAAAAACCCAGATTCGGCGAGCGCGAAGTCGCCAGTTGGGTGGATCTACCGGTGAACTGGTTATGGTTCCATGTTCCAAAAGGATAATGTCTTCGGCTGAGCGAATAATGGTATCGCCCTCGAAACTAAACTCAAGCTCCTCGCCCTCAAGTTCACGCGGCCGCGTTGAGGCACCGTCCAGAAAGACACCTTCCCAGTTGGAGATGTCAAAGCTCAGGGCTCGACCTCGAAATGTCTCGTCGCCAGTTTCACGTTCAATGCGATACACCACGCCGCCACGTGCGGTCATCCGGTTACGGGCCTGATTGAACAGGACTTCCTCGGCCTCAATGAAGTGAAGTACATCGTCGTCTTCAAGGCGAATGGAGACGCCGCCGCGCAGAATTACGTAGTTTTCGTCGACCTCCTCTATGTCAAAGTATTCACCAAGCCGGGTGGACTCAATGGTAATGGTTCGTCCAGTTCGCTCTGGCGGTAAAGGTGGTGGGCTTAACTCATGATGCGCAAAGAGGCGGTTTTCCAACTCTCTCCGGGAGCCCCGAGTAGACAAGTCTAAACTCTCTAGCCACTCGACCAGTTCACGGAACTCCGCGGTACGTATGTCTTGGGCCAAGGTTCGTTGAAAGAGCGATTCAGTTTCGGCAATTTCCCCGGGCTCTGCGCCAGGCTCCTGAACTTCTGCGCCAGGCTCCTGAGTGTGAGCGAGAATCGGGTTGAGTAAGGCAGGTACAGGTAGAAGTAGAGAAAGAACAACTATCCATGCGGATGGAACCAGCTTGGTTGTGTACCGTATCATGTGTCGGGCCTGTTGCTACACCAAGCAGTTATCACGTGCCTACCCCGTCTCGTTAGAGACCAACTCGGAATCTGGCTTCGCCCGTTCCTTAAGTAGCTCTGCAAGGTACTGTCCGGTATACGAAGACGAAACCTTCGCAACCTGCTCCGGAGTTCCCATCGCTACAACTCGTCCGCCTTTGGCCCCGCCCTCCGGTCCCAGGTCAAGGACGTAATCCGCCTGAAGGATTACATCGGGATTATGCTCAATGAGGACTACCGTGTTTCCGTTGTCGATAAGCAGATTCAGTACGTCAATCAGCTTTCGGACGTCTTCAAAGTGCAGGCCGGTGGTTGGCTCATCAAGCACATAGAGCGTTCGACCCGTGTTTCGCTTGGACAACTCCAAAGAAAGCTTCACCCTTTGGGCTTCACCACCGGACAAGGTGAGCGCTGACTGACCTAGACGAATGTAGTCCAATCCGACATCGTACATAGTATCCAGTCGTCGCTTGATCTGAGGCACTGCTGCGAAAAACTCGCGCGCTTCTTCCACGGTCATAGCAAGCACTTCATCAATGCTTTTGCCTTTGTAGCGAATCTCGCGGGTGTCGTTGGTGTATCGGCGACCCTTACAAACGTCGCATGTAATGAAAACATCCGGAAGGAAGTGCATTTCGATCTTGATCACCCCGTCGCCACGACAGTGTTCGCACCTGCCACCTTTTACGTTGAAGGAAAAGCGCCCTGCCTCATAACCTCTGGCACGGGACTCAGGCAGAGCCGCAAAGAGTTCACGAATGGGTGTGAACATCCCAACATAGGTGGCAGGGTTTGAGCGTGGCGTGCGTCCAATTGGGCTTTGATCAATGGAGATCACCGAGTCAAAGGACTCAGTACCCTCCACGTTCTGGCAAAGGCCTTTGGGAAGCACGTGGCCACGTACCGCGGCCATTGCCACCGGCAACAGAGTCTCATTTAACAAGGTGCTCTTGCCGGACCCCGAAACGCCGGTCAAGACTGAGAGACACCCTACCGGAAGAGATATACTGATATTCTTAAGATTGTGTAACGAGGCGCCTTTCAGGTTCAAGCTTTTGCCGTTCCCCGGCCGTCGACTGGAAGGTATTGGAATGAGAGAAGCACCCGAGAGATACTGGCCTGTGAGGCTTTCAGGTACCGCCACAACCTCGTCGTAACTTCCCTGAGCAACAACCTCCCCACCGTGTACTCCGGCAGCAGGCCCAAGATCCACAATGTAGTCGGCGGTACGTAACACTTGCTCGTCATGTTCGACTACAATTACCGTATTGCCCAGATCCCTAAGGCGGAGCAGGGTTTCAATGAGTCGGGCGTTGTCACGCTGGTGCAGCCCAATAGTCGGCTCGTCGAGAATGTACAGGACTCCAACGAGCGACGAGCCAATCTGGGTAGCTAATCGTATGCGCTGGGCCTCGCCGCCGGAAAGGGTCGTAGCCGATCGTTCCAGACTGAGGTAGTCCAGGCCCACGGCGTTCATGAATCCAAGTCGGGCGGTAATCTCTTTGAGTGCTTGCTCGGAAATGCTGCGGTCGGTTTCACTGAGTTTCAAGTCTTCGAAAAAGCTCAGAGCCTCGGCTACCGAGAGCTGTGAGATTTCGTATATGCTCTTGCCTGCTATGTGTACAGCGAGTGCCTCAGGTCTGAGCCGTTTCCCGTTGCATTCGGGACAGACCTGTTGTGCCATAAACTCTTCAAGCCACTCTTTAACTCCGTCGGAACTGCTCTCCAGATACCTGCGTTTCAAATCTGCAAGTATTCCTGGAAACTCACTTTGGTACTCAAAGCGCCCGGTCTGTTTCTTGTTTACGTACGTGACCTCAATCTTCTCATCCGATCCATAAAGCAGGGCGTTGCGTGCGCTTTTGTCAATGTTGTGGAGCGGTGTATCCAGGCTGAATCCATAATGTTTCGCCAGTGACTCAATCTTACTGCGATACCAGTTAGAGCTTGGTTTGTAGGGTATGATACCGCCCTCGTTAAACGAAAGACTCCAGTCCGGAATAATTTTATCAGGATCAAACTCCAGCGTCTTTCCCAGTCCCGAACAGCTCCGGCATGCTCCGGCCGGGTTATTGAACGAAAAGAGACGAGGTTCAAGCTCAGGCAGTCCTATACCACAGTCGGGACAAGCCGAGTGCTGTGAGAAGAAGAGAGTCTCTGGCTTTGTCTGTGGGTGTGGCAGCGGCTGTTCAGCAGGGGTGTGTTCTACCAGAACAGTTCCATCGCCAACGGTAAGAGCGGTCTCGATTGACTCGGTAAGTCGCTTCTCTGCCCCACCGCTGAGGCGAATGCGGTCAACGAGTATATCGATACTGTGCTTCTTGTTCTTGTCCAGTTTGATTTCTTCGTCAAGCTCACGAAGCTCACCGTTGACCCTTACGCGCAGGAAGCCCGCTCGTAGAGCGTCGCGAAATACTTGTTCATGGCGGCCTTTCTGGGCCCGCACAACAGGGGCCAGCACCTGCAGTTTTCCGCCAATGGGGAGTTGGCGCAACTGTTCAAGAATCTGATCAACCGAGTAACTACTAATTGGCTTTCCGCAGTTCGGGCAGTGGGCCTTTCCGATCCGGGCGAAAACCAGCCGCAAGTAGTCATGGATCTCGGTGACGGTACCCACAGTCGAGCGTGGGTTCCGGTGGGTAGTCTTCTGTTCTATTGAAATTGCTGGCGACAAGCCTTCAATGTAGTCCACCGCGGGTTTTTCCATACGCCCAAGAAACTGGCGAGCATATGCGGAGAGCGACTCAACGTAGCGCCGTTGCCCTTCGGCAAAAATTGTGTCGAAGGCTAGAGACGACTTGCCTGATCCGCTGAGTCCAGATATGACGATAAGACTGT
>PXEI01000255.1 GCA_003564775.1 Spirochaetaceae bacterium | reverse complement strand
CTTCACGGTTCGAGTCCGGGATGACGGCAGTATCAGCAACTTCTCGGAAGTTATGGGCGCGCGCGTCATAGAGTTACTCGAAGACAGATTTGGTGCGGGCAGTGTGAATGAGCTGGAACGCAGCTTCGTAGGCCCTCGCTTCTCGGCAGACCTTACCCGCAATGCCTTCCTTCTGGTTGGTTTTGCTATGGGCCTCATACTGCTCTATGTATGGTTCCGATTCAGGCTTGGGTACGCTGTCAGCGCTATCGCTGCAGTAGTTCATGACGTTGCGTTCATGCTGGCGTTTATCGGGGCCGCGCAGTTGGAGGTCTCCACCGCGACCATAGCGGCGGTACTCACCATTATTGGTTACTCACTTAACGATACCATTGTTATTTTTGATCGTGTGCGGGAAAACGAAGACCTGCTTCGGGACTCAAACTTTGCGAACACCTTGAATGTGAGCATAACGCAGAGTCTGAGCCGTACCTTGATCACCTCAATCACTACCCTGCTTGCAGTCTCCGCCATTTACTTCTTTGCGGTGGGCGCAATTCAGGACTTTGCACTGAACCTTATGGTAGGTGTGTTAGTTGGTACCTATAGTTCGTTGTTCGTGGCCTCACCAGCGCTGCTGGGATGGCAGAACAGGGTACAACCGCGCCGGGACAGGAAGAAACAGGCTAAGGGAGCGGCAGTCGGGAAACCGGTTGTGAGTGGCTTAGCAGTATCACCTGGTGCCGACGATAACGGCAGCTCAAAAGGTGAAGGGGCCTCTCCACAGTCCGAGTCGGATGTCGAGGCTATGAAAAAAGAACTAGCGGCACGAAAGCGGCAAGTAGCGGCCGGTGCAAAGCATGTTTCGCGCGCCAAGCGAAAAGGCAAGAAGTAGTGACAGCGGCCGGAATGCGGCCGCGATCAGCAGCTTGGGCGTAAAGCAGTGAACATGAAAAGGCAGAGGGCAGGCATCAGGCCTGCCCTTCGTCGTTAGCGGGGTGCTCCACGTCCCCTGCCAGCCCAAGCTCCTTGGCTATCGGGCGCATTCCCATGATAGTGTCTTCAATAACATCTGCAATCTCTAGACCAAGCATGGCGGCGCCCTTTTCAATAACGGACCGGTCGACCCCGGCAGCAAAACTCTTTTCGTTCCACTTCTTCTTGACCGACTTCACCTTCATATCCAGGATGCTTTTGCTTGGCCTGACCAGGGCGGTGCTACTCACGAGTCCTGTGAGTTCGTCAATGGTGTAGAGCACCTTCTCCATCTCGTGCTGCGGCTCGATCTCGGTGAACATACCCCACGCATGCGAAAGTACGGCATGGATGTAGTCTTCCGGCCAGTTTGCCTCGCGCAGAATTTCCTCGGTCTTGCTGCAGTGTTGTTCCGGGTACATCTCCCAGTCGAGGTCATGAATCAGACCGATAACGCCCCACTGGTCGGGATCGTGGCCTCGCTTGTCGGCGCAGTACCTCATGACGGCTTCGACTGCGAGAGCATGGCGTTTGAGACTGTCGGTCTTGGTGTAGGTGTTCAGGAGTTGCCAGGCATCTTGTCGTGTGGGAATCAATAGAGACCTCCGTTTGTATGTGTAATGTGTGCAGCTGATCCTTATCTCATGCTGCTACTGCATCTTCTGTGAAACTGCTATACCGTCACGCAAGGGGATTATACTCGTCTGGAAGCCGGGGTGGCTATATACCAGGCTGTTGTAGGAGGCAACACCGCCTGCTGCGGCATCTGTGGGCTTAAGCACATCACCGTTCCAGAGCGCATTGTCGGTTATCAGCAGCCCGCCCGGACGGAGTAAGGAGAAAGCATGTTGTGGTACTTCGGGGTAATACTCTTTGTCGATGTCGTTAAAGACAACATCAAACGGCCCTTCAAGCGTGGCAACGAGCTCCAAAGCGTCACCGTGAAGATACTCAAAAACACACTCGTTCCGTGCCTGCGCAAGAAACTGTTGCGCCTCTTCCAGCAGTGCAGGGCTGGTGTCGGTGAGCGTGACTGTACCTCCAGCGCCGACCGCACGACCAAAAAACAAGGCCGAGTAACCAAAACCGGACCCCAACTCCAGAACGCGAGTGGCCCTCGCGCTGCGAGCCAACAGCTCCAGAAAGGTGCCGACAATCGGCCCGACAATTGGAAAGTCGTCGCGTGCGGCACGCTGCTCCATTTTCCGTCCTATCGTATCATGGCTGGACTGTTGGTTGTTCAGCTGCAGTAAGTACTGCTCAATTTCGGTATGAAGAATTGGGGTCATGGGATCACTCCGGCAGAAAAGATTTTCCGAACCCTGATACGCACTCGCTTCTGTCGTTGTATGGTTGGACGCCAGTGCGCTTTTCGGGTATTTTGACAGACATGGACAAGATACTACCTGAGATTCAACAGCGTCGCGCGCGGCGAGCACTATCTTTGCAAGAAATACCAGATGAGGTGGTGGCGCGGTTGCTGGAGGCGGCAACTCTGTCAGCTTCCTGCTTTAACAATCAGCCGTGGCGTTTCGTCGTACTTACGAAGGGTTCTGGGATTGAGCACGGACAAGCGAGGTTAGCGAAAGGCAACTACTGGGCGCAAACTGCCCCGGTACTCATTGGGGTGGCCACACGCCCAGACTATGACTGCGACCTTGATGAAGGTCGACAGTATGCGCTGTTCGATTGCGGAATGGCGGTTCAGAATCTTCAGATTCAAGCTCAGCATGAAGGATTGGTGGCACACCCAATTGCAGGGTTTAAGGCGGCTGAGCTCAAGGAAGATTTGGGAATCCCTCCCGATCACATACTGATAACCTTGGTTGTGATTGGGTATCCCGGCACCGATAATATACTTAACGAGAAGCATCAGGAGCTTGAGCGTTCCGACCGAGTCCGAAAGAATGTAGACGAGGTAGTTTTCTACGGGTCGTGGCCCGCTCAGACACAACCGGCCGAGTAGTATACAGTTTGAACAGTGCTGAGATGAGGTGAAACTGCAGAATGAGACTTCATGTAGAAGAGTTGGGCGCCGGACACCCCGTAATTGTTCTTCACGGCCTGTTTGGGTCGGGTGATAACTGGCGTCCTCAGGCCAAACATCTGAGCGAGCAGAATCGAGTTGTGCTCGTTGATCTACGCAATCACGGAAAGTCACCGCACGGTGCGGAGATGTCCATAGCGGCAATGGCAACCGATGTTGAGGATACACTGGATGCACTCGGGCTCGGGCGGGTAGGTATACTGGGGCACTCCTTAGGTGGAAAGGTAGCAATGGAGTGTGTTCTCCGAAATCCTACCAGCTACTCGGGAATGGTGGTAGTCGATATCGCGCCCAAAACCTATCCGGTACGGCATACCGAGATACTCCAGGGAATGCGCGCAGTAGCCGATGCAAAAGCTGGCTCTCGGAGAGATGCCGACTCAGTGCTTGCCGAGTACGTCACTGAAGATCGCGTCCGGGCCTTCCTGCTTAAGAGCTACGATACCTCGTCGCACGGTGAACGAGGCTGGCGCATCAATATCGACGCGGTGGAACACGAGTATGACCATATACGTGGAGGGCTGAGTGATCAGGTTCTTGAGAACACGTACTCAGGCCCGGCGCTGTTTATTGCGGGCGAGCTTTCGGACTACCTTCAGGTAGAAGATGAGCAAGTCATCGGCAAGCTTTTTCCAGAAGCGCGGTTTGAGACTATCGCACAGGCCGGTCACTGGGTACACGCCGAGCAACCTGCCGCCTTTCTCAAGCTCTTGGATGGATTTCGACATGCGTGGAGTTAGTTTGAGCGGTAGTAGTATTGAAGCCATTTCGCCCGCAGAAAAAGCTGCTCCGCCACTTGGCGCGCACAAGGTGGATGACGGGGTAGTGTTTGCTGTCTTTAGTCGCCACGCATCGGCCATGAGCCTGGTTCTGTTTGATCATGAAGATGACATAACTCCCACCCGTGAGATTAGGCTTGAGGAGCAACACAACAGGATCGGCGATGTATGGTTTATCAAGATCGCAGGAGTCGGGCACGGACAGTTGTACCTTTGGCGTGCGGATGGACCCTACGAACCCGAGCAGGGTCACCGATTCAACCGAAATAAACTCCTGCTGGACCCCTATGCGCGGGCGGTAACCAACACCTGGAAGCCGGAGAGTCCCGAGCTTTATGGATACGACCCCGACAGCATGGACGGTGACCTGTCGTTTTCTGGATTGAGCAACGCTGGTTTCATTCCCAAGTGTATCGTGGTTCACCAGGAGTTTGATTGGCAGGGAGACCAACCGCTTAACCTGCCATTACGGGACTGCATTCTCTATGAAGCTCACCTGTCGGGCTTAACGAAGCACCCCAGCTCACAAGTAGAATGTCCTGGCACCTATCTTGGTGTTATTGAGAAGATCCCCTACCTGCAGGCACTGGGAGTCACAAGCCTGGAACTTCTGCCGGTGCATGATTTCAACAGCTTTGACACGCGTAGAGTGAACCCAGAAACAGGCCAAGTGTTGGAGAACTACTGGGGCTACAACACAGTAAATTTTTTCGCGCCGAAGAGTTCGTACGCCCACTCACCCAAGCCAGCTGCTGCGGTGTCTGAGTTCAAGCTCATGGTTCGTGAGCTGCATGCTGCGGGCATTGAAGTGATTCTGGACGTGGTCTATAACCATAGTGGCGAGGGGAACCAGTTCGGCCCAACCTATAATTTCCGCGGCTTGGACAACAGCATGTACTACATGCTGGAAGACGAGAAACGGCTCTATCGTAACTACTCTGGTTGCGGGAACACCATGAGCTGTAACTCACCGGTGATGATGGATCTTATTCTTGATTCGTTGCGCTACTGGGTGTCGGAAATGCATGTGGACGGATTCCGCTTTGATCTGGCGTCTGTCTTGAGCCGAGACCCGCGTGGGAAACTCATCAACAAACCACCGGTGCTGGATCGCATAGCAAAAGATCCGGTACTAAAAGATACAAAACTCATTGCTGAGGCCTGGGATGCCGGTGGTGCATATCAGGTTGGGGCGTTTCCGGGAACGCGATGGGCGGAGTGGAACGATCGTTTTCGAGACGATGTCCGACGTTTCTGGAACCGCGATGTCGGCGCAGTTGGAGATTTTGCCACCCGCTTGTCCGGAAGCGCGGATCTGTACGCACGTAACGACCGCAAGCCCTTTCACAGTATCAACTTTGTAACCTCCCACGATGGCTTTACGCTGCACGATGTTGTGAGTTACAACCGGAAACACAACCGAATGAACGGTGAGGATAACCGCGACGGTCATGATCGCAACCTGAGT
>PXEI01000464.1 GCA_003564775.1 Spirochaetaceae bacterium | reverse complement strand
TGAAGGGAAGCGGCTCAAGGCACGGCGGTGGTGGGGTCTCCTCGAACAACGCCCTGATTCGGAGATATCGTTTTTTAAGGTCAAGGAAAAAGCTCTGTTTCTCCCGCGGGTACTCAGGGGAGCCAAAGAGATGAATGAGCAGATGTTGTCCAACGCCACTGGAGTTGGATATGGCTGACCGTAGTCCACCGGCAAGCTTCTTCAGAAGCGCATCATACTGCGCGGCCGTCAGTCCGCGCGAACCGAAACTCAGAAAGCCAACTCGGAAACCCCAGACAAAGTCCTCTTTGGTGGAGCCGTCAAGCTTAACCGCCAGGATGCGCTCATGAGCCTGTGACAACGGTGCAAAGAGCGACTCACCATAGGTTTCTTCTTCGTAGAATAGTCCGAAGTAGGCGTCGTCACACAGTACCAGGACGTCGGCGCCATTGTCGGCCTGTTCAACAAGAATCCTGGTGATCTCCTGGGCCTCATGTACAGTGGGAGAGTAGCCTGTGGGGTTGTTGGGGAAGTTCAAGAGTATGCGTAGCTGTCCGTGTGCGGCTTCTTCGCTGACAATCTGCCGGAACGCCTCAAGATTAAACCCTCCCTCGCTCGAGAAGAACTGGAAACTGCGAATCTTTGAGCGCCTCCGCTCCTCAAATATCAGCCGATAGTTTCCCCAGAACATATCGGGAATGATGACGGTGTCGCCCTCGTCGCAGAACATGTCTGCAGCTTGCGCGACGCCAGCGGTGAGGCCGGGAGTAACGACCGGTAGAGAGATTGCTTCCGCGTTCAGGGAAGGGTTCTTGGCCTTCATGGCTTCGAGCCACAGCTTACGTAACTCGGGGACGCCCGCCGTTGGTGCGTATGCAACCGTTTCTCGTGGGGTCAATCCCGGGACTTGCTCGCTCAGAGAAGGGAGCACCATGGGTTCGCCGTGCAGCACCGCCATTCCCACGGTTGCGTTGAACCTGTGTGCTCGCGCACCTGCCTCAGCGCTTTGCGCTACAATTCCTTTGGGAAAGTACAAGCGGCGGCCAAAGTCGGACAGCATTCGCCCTGCGGCGCTTCCTTCCAGTTCCTTATTCAGTTCCAGTGCAAGTGCGTTCATGGGTTCGACTATAATCTACGCAGCTCACTCATTTCAAGCGGGCAAGCTGCGGAAGCAACGCTTCTTCTGCGGCCCGGATCAGGTGTTGTGGGGATTCCATGTCACGACGATAACTCGCCACGCCCGGAACCACATCGAGTCCCTCTCGCCTGATTGCGGCTGCGAACTCGGCGTCTGCTTGCAGTCGTGACTGAATGCGTTCTCGCGGGATAGCTACACTGTCGGCGCCTGTTCGGCCAAGGATCACCCAGATGGCGTCGGATGAGAACAGGCCAGCGATATCGTTGTTGCGAATATTCTCTTCCACAATGGGAAGAGCTCTCTCAACGATATCGAGCTGATACTGACTGCTGTCTGGCGCGGCTGGTGAGATAGTGCGCTCTTGCGGGCGGAACTGGAGCAGCATCAGGCTCAGGGGCTCGCCGAACTCCTGTGGGCCTTCCCATACACCGGACAGCTGCTCTTCCAGGTGACGGTATCCAGCCAAATAGTTGAAGTCGATGGTGGTGTTACGCATGATCATCCGCTCGACCAGCAGCTTGTATCCAATGGTGTACACCAGCGCTGGAACAAATACCATGGCCGGGCCTGCGAGCACCGTAACTTGAATGAGCCTACCCATGGCTAGAAACTGCGGTTCAGTTTCTGACATGATTACCAGAAGCATGGCAAAAACCAACGCGGCCGCGGCATAGTTAACCGGTAGTGTGTGATCTACCCCAGGGAGGCTCATGATGCGGTACTGCAGCTTAATCAGAGATGCTCCGGCACCGCTCAGGACGACAATAAGAACGGCCGAACCCGCAATCCTCGGTAACTCTGGCCCGAAACCATAGAACGGAAGAGTAGCGAGTAGCCAGAGTACCACGAGTGGCACGGCCAGCAGCAGGCCGCAACGAAGTAAGACGTGTTGTGGTGCGGCGAGGAAAGCCTCCATCTGCATCTGCTTCTTGTTGAGCTTCTCCATAGCCTCACCTCCCATCCACTCCTATTGTACTTCTTCGAGTGTCACCTTGTACACGTCGTTGAGCTTGTTCAGCTCACGATAAAAAGGGTCAAAGTCGTAGAACTGCGGGACATATACCGTGAGCGTGAATCGTGTGCGCTTGTTCTTCATAGAGTGCTGCACATCTATAGAACGTATCTTGATCTCGGCTTTTCTAATTGCTCGACGAATATCCTCTACGCCAATCTTACTGTTCATGGTGTAGATGGTGAGCGTTTTCATCATCTGCTTGGGGAAGAAACGCCGCTCAACCTGGTTCAGGGTAATAAGGGTAAACAGTACAAGCAGGGTGGCAAAGGTTGCAGCACCGAACAACCCGGCGCCGACCGCCAGGCCTATGGCGGCAACCGTCCAGATAGAGGCCGCTGTCGTTAAGCCCCGGATATCTGCGCCGAACCTGAGTATCGCACCCCCACCCAGGAAACCAATTCCGGACACAACCTGGGCTGCTATGCGGCTCGGATCACCGGAGGGAAAGTCCCTGTACTGCTGCGGAACATAGATCGACAACAGCATGAGGAGTGAGGCGCCAGCTCCAATGAGAATGTGGGTCCTGAGTCCTGCAGGCTGATTATTGCTCTGCCGCTCCAGGCCTACAAGGCCGGTGAGCACTGCCGTTACCGAGAGGCGCAGGATTGAAACACCAAGAGTAATTTCCTGACTAAGTACAAGGGCTTGAAACCATTCCATCGCCTAAGTGTACAATGGAGTCATGCGACAATTCAACTCACGACTGCAAAGGAGCCACAAATGAAACGTATCGGATGGATTGGAACCGGAATAATGGGCAAGAGCATGTGCGGGCACCTGTTGAAGGCCGGGTATGAAGTTGCGGTGACTACGCGAACAAAATCAAAGGCTGAAGATCTGCTGCAGGCCGGTGCGGTCTGGAAGGATACTCCCCAAGGAGTAGCCGAAGCAAGCGACTGCGTGTTTAGCATTGTCGGCTATCCTGAGGATGTTGAGTCGGTCATGTTGGGTGCTACGGGTGCCTTGGCCGGACTTGCGGCAGGCGGAATTCTGGTGGACATGACTACATCTAAGCCCAGTCTGGCGGTTGCTATCTCTGAAGCCGCAGCCAAGAAGGGTGTGAGAACGCTTGATGCCCCGGTTTCCGGCGGAGATTCTGGTGCCCGTGAAGGCAAGCTTGCAATTATGGTTGGTGGCGACCAGAGCGCCTATGATGAGGTGCTTCCAATGTTCGAGCTCATGGGGCAGAACATCAAACTCCTTGGTCCTGCTGGCTCTGGACAGCACACCAAGATGGTGAATCAGATACTTGTTGCTGCCGGTATGATTGGCACTGTGGAGGCTCTCATGTACGCGGTCTCGGCCGGTCTTGATATGGAAGAGGTCATCTCGGTGGTTGGTAAGGGCGCCGGTGCAAACTGGGCAGTGAATAATCTGGGCCCGAAGATCGCCCAGGGTAACTATGACCCCGGCTTCTTCATTAAACATTTCGTCAAGGATCTTGGGATAGCAATGGAAGAAGCTCGCCGCATGAAGCTGGCGCTACCGGGGCTTGCCACGGCACAGCAGTTTTATCATGCCGCTATGGCCGAAGGTCTGGAAGATCTCGGCACACAAGGTCTCTACAAGGTGTACCAACGTCTAAACGGGCGGGACGCCTAGTCTTTGAGTGCCACCGTCTCAATGAGTCGGTCGTACTGACCTATGCGTCGTTCCCAATGAAACTCCGCCGCGCGTTTGAGTAGGGTGTGGCGGAGGGTTTCCCCTACGTGGCCCGGTGCCGAGCTGCGCCGGGCCTCCCACAGACGCTCAATCTTCCGGATGAGGTCAGCCGTGTCGTTGTACAGACAGTGTGCATGGGCCTCGGCCGGAAGCACCTCTGGGTATGCCAGCCGGTTTGGGGCTAAGGGCCAGCAGCCAGCATCTATTGCCTGCAGCATAGAAAGGCCAAAGTTCTCCTGAATCGCGGTGCTTATGACGATATCGCCCCGGGTGAGAAGGTGAAAATACTCGGCTCGGTCATGCGCGTAGCCGGAGTGGATAATACGGCGACTGAATCTACTGCACAATGCCTCGAACTCCCGGTTGTGGGTCCCCAGCTCAGCCGACTGAGCTTCCGGTGGATGGTGCCCCAGCAGAATCAGACCAAACTCCATGCCCTGTTCATCCAGCTTCCCTATAACCCGGCGAAAGACCTCGGGCTGTTTGTCAGGTTCCCAACGGTGGTTCCAAACGATAACCGGCCCCTCTGCGGTGGTCTCTGCGGCCGGCCCCGGTGCGGCGGAGTCTGTCGTGTTTGTCCCATGCGAATGCTCAACCCCGGGATACATCACGGTGGAGTTCTCTCGTAACAGGGTGCTCTCGGAGCTGGTGTCAAAGCCGGGAAAACCTCGCAGCACGGAGTCGGCGGCGTTGAGAAACGCGTCGCGGTGGAACGCGGAGTTAAACAAGGTGCGATCTGCGGCGAGTACGTTCTTTATGTCGGTGAGGACGTGTTCGAGTGGTGGCTCCTTGCCGTCGCTCCGTGGATACGACAACTGATTCTCGTGCATATAGAGGAGAATTGGAACGTGGTACCCATGGTGGCTCAGAACTGCGCGCAGGTCTGAAAGGTTTATCAGATCTGTAGCCAGAATGAGTTGGTAGGGGGTGCGTGTGAGTAGCTGCTGCGCAAAATACCGTGCCGCCCAGCGCATGCGCCAGCCCCAGTGTTCGTCCGGTAGCGTGAGTACATCAACCTTGTGGCGCGAATGTCGTACAAAGCAGTCGCAGAATTCTCTGTGTGACCCACCATAGAAGCTTTCCAGAAACACAATTGAGCAACTGGACGATGTTGGGGGGAGGTCACCGTGATCTGGCATGATCTGCGATCCTAACCGAAAGAGCCTCGGTTGAAAACACCTGTTTCCGTATCTGCCGAAAAGCGCTAAGATGGTACTGCATACGTCACCACAAGTATGTATGCGAAATTTCCGAGGAGGATAAGATGGGAAAATTACAGCTCAAGCCGGGTGTCGTAACCGGAACACAACTCGACGAACTTTTTGCGTACTGCCAAGAAGAGCAATGCGCGTTGCCTGCGGTCAATGTAACCGGATCAAACACAATCAACGGCGCCTTAGAAGCCGCGCGTCAAGCAAATGCACCAATTATCATGCAGTTCTCAGCAGGCGGGGCGCATTTCAACGCCGGAAAGTTTCTTGACAACACCGGCGAACGGGCAGCAATAGCGGGCGCCATAGCGGGTGCCTTGCACGTTCGAACCCTTGCACCAATGTACGGAGTTCCAGTTGTGCTTCACACCGACCACTGCGCCAAGAAACTCCTGCCGTGGGTGGACGGCATGGTCACGGCCGGTGAACAGTACTTCTCAACAAACAAAGAACCGCTGTTTAGTTCGCACATGCTCGATCTCTCCGAGGAAACGCTTGAAGAGAACATCGAGATATCGCGCACGTATCTTGAGCGCATGAACAAGATCAATATGTTCCTGGAGATTGAGTTGGGCGTTACCGGTGGTGAGGAAGACGGGGTCGACAATACCGATATCGACAGCTCACGCCTCTACACCCAGCCGGACGAAGTGCTGGCGGCCTACGACGCACTTGCACCCGTAGGAAGCTTTCTGGTTGCTGCGGCATTTGGGAACACGCATGGCGTGTATAAGCCCGGAAATGTCAAACTGCGCCCCGATATCCTCAAGAACTCACAGGAACGGGTTCACACTGCGCGCAACACCAAGACCGCCAAGCCGATGTACCTTGTGTTCCACGGTGGTTCCGGGTCGGATCCCAAAGAGATCACCGAAGCAATCTCGTACGGTGTGATCAAGTTCAACATCGACACCGACACCCAGTGGGCATTCACCAAGCCGGTGAAGGAGTACATGGACGCCAACGACGGGTACCTCCACTCACAGATTGGAAACCCCGAAGGTGCCGACATACCCAACAAGAAAAAGATTGATCCGCGCGGATGGTTGCATGCCGGTGAAAAGGGGTACGTTGAGCGTCTCATGCGAGCCTTTGATGAACTGAATGCCAAGGATAAGTTTAGTTTCGGTTAGGCCGGACCTGAGGTGGTAGATTCCGCCTTGGTAGACGGAGGCCTGAGCTGCGGCGGTAGAATAACAATTGCCTCGGCCTCGCCTCCGGTTTTCTTCAGCTTTGTTGGCAAGGCAGCTGCAAATGCTGCCGCGGCCTCAGCCTGGTTGGGAGCGAACATAGCCAGGAACGCCCCTCCTCCCCCTGCACCACTTATCTTTCCACCGAGTGCGCCATACTCTTTCGCCAGGCGGAGCCCGTAGCGCACCTGCTCTGAGTCTAACTCAAGTTCCACCAACAGCGAGTCGGCCTCGTTTGCCGCTGCTGCAACTGTCTCTGCCGGAGCCCCGTCGGCAACGGCATCTATAGCCTGCTCCGAAATGCGTCCCAACTGTGCAAGGGCTTGGTGGACTACCGGGTCACCGGCCTCGCGGCGACGGCGAATACCGGCCACCAGCGCCTTGGTGTCCGACCCCCGTGGCACGGCAGCCGCCACAATCGGGAAGGCGGGGGGTGGGAGCGCCTGGGTCTCCGGCAGCTCGCCGCCGTTAAACAGGAAGCTCCGACAACCGCCGTACACCGCAAGTCCGGTGTCGATGCCGGACGGTGTCCCATGAAAACGGTGTTCAAGCTTATGTGCAAGCAGCCAGGTGGCGTGTTGCGAGTCGGGCAACTTGGAACCGACCTCCATGGCGGTCCAGGCGCCTGCAAACGCAGCGCAGGCGGCGGCGCTGGAACCAAGTCCGCGGCTGCGGGGGACATCACTCCTCACCTGCAGGGTGAACCGCCGTTCGCGCAGATGCTCAAGCAGGTTGTCTGAGTCGCTGGCAAAGCGAAAGAGATCTTCCCACAGCGCCTGAACTATCTCCCGGTCCTTTTTTGGGAGGTCCGGGGCGCTGAGTCCGCTTTCCGCCGTACTCCGTTTGAGTTCTGTACGCAGCCCTTCATCTACCAGGTGAACTGTGGTGCAGAGAGGGAGCGCAATGCCCAGGGCCGGGTACCCATAGACCGCCGCATGCTCGCCAAAGAGTAATAGTTTGCCAAAGCCCACTCCGGTGTATTCCACGGCCGAAACTCCTACGCGCTGATGCACCAGCGTACTCCTTGTGAGGCAACGTGTAGCGGTTGGTCCTGGCCCGCGCCGGTCTCGGCACAACTTGAGTCGGGAAAAAGCACGGCAATCTCGTTCCCCGCGCCGACGGCCTTACCGTAGCCGCTCCGAACCGGCTCGATCTCGGCGGGCACCCCAACTCGTGCTCCTAAATCAAGTCCAAGTCTCGCCATTCGCCGCAGCCCCTGACCAAAGCTGTCCTGATCGTGGGCGCGTAAGGCCGCAACAAGCTGCAGTGTCTCTTGGTTTGACTGCCTCACGTGCTGATTTACGAACTCAGGTTCTGCTGCCTTGAGCCCTTTATACCCCAGTACCGCAGCCGGTGAGGAAACCGGGGCGTTGCCGTAACGAATGATCGCCGGTGGCAGTGCTTCAGCTGGCAACGCCTCCCAGCCTGGCAGGTCACCACCACGGAAAAGCCCAAGACCACCAAACAGCGATGCAGTCACGTCGTAGGCGCTTCCGCCTCCCTGCGCTTTCCGGTGAGCGTTAACCGCGTGCCTGAGGAGTGAACTCCGGACTTCGTGCTGCGACCGCGACTCCGACCGCGACCGCGACCCCGATCCCGACCCCGATTCGAGGTTGGCAATGCAGCCCTCCTGCATACCCCGCAGCTTGGCGGCGTCTTTAGGATCCAACAGATGCAGACCCATGTGCAGTTTGTAGAGGAAGAGCGCGGATACCAGGGCTGCCGCCACCGCCGCGCTTGAGCCTAAGCCGCGTTTTGTGCCGTCTTCTGTATAGAAGGCCGAGGAGTCGATCTTGATGTGAACCGGTGGATACTCATGGTACCCAAGACTCTCAAGGCAGGCTGCAGTCAGCTCAGCATGCTGTGGCACAGCCTCATGTGCGTGCCACTGAAACAGTGGTTTGGCCGTGTAGGCCTCGGCCATAAACTCCGGCGCCGAGCAAAGGGAAACTTGTAGCTCCGGTTGTACCGCGGCCGCTATGCCCAGCCCACCTTTCTCGGTTACGACATACTCGCCAACGAGGAGCAAATTCGCGGGTGCCCATACCTGTATCTGCATATGCTCAGTCTACAAATCGTACGCCCGGCCCCGGTGCGGCCACCAGCGGAGTTTTATCCGGGAAGTATGCCTTGAGTTCGTCCAGTACCAGCTCAACCGAGCTCTCCTCGGTCAGAATCTTCACCTGCGGTCCAGCATCCATGGTTTCCCACGCTTGCACTCCTCGGCCTCGGAGCTCTTCACACAATAACAATGCGTTCAGGCTGCCCGCACGCCAGTAGAGTATGGGCTCGTCTGCAGCCAGCATGCTCCCAAACATTCGCATGTAACTTCGGCGCATGAGTACGCCGAGCTTCTCAAGATCCCGGTTGGCAAGCGCCTCGATACCGTCCTCAAGCAGTGCTCCCGCATCACGAACCCATGCCTCGTAGTACGGTGAGCTGCGCCGAGTCGCTTCCATGGCCGCTCGTGAGGATATCGATTTTGCTCCGGCACTCACCGTCACAACCACAACCCTCAGTTCAGGCCAGAAATCCACCGGGTGCAGGGGTGATGCGCTCAAAGCACCGGCTGGCCACAGGGTAAACCCACCAAAAACCGCGCGGGCTGCGGAACCTGAGCCAATGCGTGCAAGCGGAGAAAGCTGCTCGGCCTTGGTGGGCAGACCCAGAAGCCGCGCTGCAGCCGCAGCTACCGCTGCAAAACCGGATGAAGAGCTGGCAAGACCTGCGGCGGTCGGAAAGTTGTTGCTGCTTTCTATGACAAAACCACGTTCATCTCGGGCAAGGTGCCGTAGTTCGTTGAGCATAGGGGCAAAGTGATGTGCCGGTTGTTCCCGGCCGTCAAGCACTATAAGGTCTCCGGTACCCTCCGGGGCAAAGGCTACCCGTGCTCGTGACTCTAACCCGCCAAGTGTAACCGCAATGCTCGGTGTCGCCGGGAGGTTCACTCCGCCATCTTGCTTGCCCCAGTACTTGAGCAGCGCCAAACTTGGCCCCGCCACCGCGGTGATTTCCCTTGTGGAAGATTCCGGTTTCACGCTTTCATACCTCGGTTTTGTGTGCTGACTCCGTCGTGTCGCTTTGGTGTACGCCAGCTATGTCTTGCAGCAGACCTGCTGCCGTCTCAATATTATACACCCCGCCAGCGCTGAGCCGGGCCGCTACCGGCTCAATGAGCTCACCACGCGCCCCGGCAATGTAAGCCAGGCGCGTAGCATGCAGCCGCATATGCCCGGCCTGTATCCCTTCCGAGACCAGTGCCCCTAAAGCCGCAAAGTTTTGCGCCAACCCCACCGCCGCTGCAATGCGCGCGAGCTGCATGGCACCAGGCCTGCGTAACACCTTAAGTGCAGCGCGGGCGCCCGGGTGTATTCCCACGGCCCCGCCGACCACACCAAAGACCAGTGGCGCTTCCAGGCGGCCGTGCAGCACGTCCTCACCATGTGGCCCCGCCTCTATGCGATAGCTCGTCAGCGACCCGTAGCTGCCCAGGCGGGCCGCGTAGGCATGCACCGCGGCTTCCAGCCCGCGGGTGTCGTTTCCGGTTGCGTTCGCAAGTGAGCTGATTCCGTTCATTATTCCCTTGTTGTGGGTGACCGCACGCATAGGGTCGCATTCTGCAATTCTTGAAGCCAGTACAATCCGCTCGGCCAAGGCGCGTCCAACAAGTTTGCCGCGCCGTAAACGTGACAAGGGGGCGTGAAACTCGGCCCCCGCAAGGCGTTTTGGGGCGGCGTTGCTTAGTATTGCAAAAACTTTTCGGCCGCCGCTCAGCTTCTCCAGGAGCGGAACCGCCTGTTCTGCGGTGGAGTTCAGCAGGTTGGCCCCCATTGCATCGCGGACATCGATATCAATCTGCACGCGCACCACCGAGAGATCCTGCAGAAGCTCTACATCCATACCACGGTAACCGCCGCCACGTTGCTGCATTGCAGCCAGCACCGGCGATATTTCCGCTATAACTTGTGACTCAGCCGCGCGGAGTCTCTCTACGGCGCCGTCTTCACAGTCGCTCAGGTAGACCTGGGTCGTCATGACTGGGTCGGAGGCCCAGGTATGCATTCCGCCAGCACCGCGGAGAATGCGAGCCCCATACGTGGCAGCCGCAATAACAGATGGCTCCTCGACCGCAAGCGGGACATCGTAGAGCTGTTCGTCTACCGGGATGCCGACCGCTATTCCCATAGGAAGCGCCAGAAACCCAACCGCAGACTCGGTCATTATTTCAGAAAGATCCAGGTTGCCGCGATATCCAAGCATCTGCAGCTCCTCGGCCGACAGATCATAGGTGTCACGCAGAGCCTGGAGCCTGAGCTCAGCGCTGAGTTTTCGAAAGTTTCGTGGCAGCATCTGCGGCCCGTTGCTCATACATGATCCTTGTGCAAGTAATTAGGAAACCGCTCGTCCGGCCTCCAACAACGAGGCGAAACTACAGCTCCACTCGTCCAGCCTCTATCAGGGCGTCGCGCTGCTCCCGAAAAGAGCTGCTGGTCAGCAGCGTTGCCGTAGCAAGCTCCTGAAGCGTCGAGCAGCCGGAAAGCACCATAGCGCTTCGCAGCACCTTTTCGTATCGGCCAATGAGCTCGGTGACCGCCTCGTATCCGCCTGCGTGCACCGCCCGAATAAAGGGCAGCGCCAGCCCCACCGAGTGCGCTCCGAGCGCCAGCGCCTTGCTAATGTCCAGTCCGTTGCGAACGCCACCCGAGGCAAGCAGCCGCCCCCGCGGGACGCCCAGCGCTCGGAGCGCGGCGAGCAGTGGCGCTGTAGCAATACCCCATGAGCGAAACTCCTCGGCCGCCTCACCGGCGGCACCGCTCAGGCGGTGTCGTTCCACCTGCACCCAGTTGGTGCCGCCGGAACCCGCTACATCAATATACTGCGCTCCAGACTCCAGCAGCATCCGTGCCGAGATGGGGTCTATGCCAAATCCGGTTTCCTTTACCAGAACCGGCACCGGTGAACTCTCGGTAAACCGGGCGGTCGCCGCCGCTATGCCGCGAAAGTCGCGGTCACCCTCCGGCTGGAAGAGCTCCTGGCCTGGGTTCAGGTGCACCGCAATGCCCTGCACCTCAAGGCGCTTGATTCCTTCGTAGAGAACATCGTGGTCCATCTCAATGAGTTGAACCCCGCCAATGTTGGCAAATACCGGCACATCAGGGGCATAGCGCTTCAGTTGAAAGTGTTCAATGACTTCTGGTTTTCGAAAAATGATCCGTATCGACCCCATGCCAACCGGAATTCCGCAGGCCTGTGCCGCGCGGGCAAGTTCCTTGTTTGCATTGTAGCCGTGGTCCGAACCGCCGGTCATGGAGGAGATAAAGATGGGTAGCCGCACCGGGTGCCCAAAAAACTCGGTCTCGGTCTGGACATCTGGCTCGGCAAGCTCCGGCAGAGCCCGGTGCAGGAACCGAACTTCCTCAAATCCGCTTGAACCACCTTCGACATCGTACTGCTTCTCATCTATACAGATATCTAGGTGCGCGGCCTTGCGCAGTCCGTCGGCTTCACCATCGGCGCGACGCGCCTCCGCGCTTCCAGCATTGCCAGCGCTTTCGGGTTTATCGGATTTCGTACTCACGGTACCCATCGTCGCGAATGCTTTTCAGATAAAAACTCCCAGTGGGGATCTTTGCGGACTCTACCATCGCGTTGTAGGACTCACGGGTCGGATATCCGGTAATCCAGTCCTCGTAGGGGGCTATTCCGCGGTCATCGGCGGAGTTCAGGACAAAGGGAAGGTCCCATGAGGACAGAACCTCAGGTGCACCCTCAGCTACGGTAGCCGAGTAAACTGACATTGTATTGCCGGACCCGTACGAGCCAATGAGCACTCGCTGACCGACTATGTCTTTACCTAAGCGCGCGTAGTTGCCAGCAAGGTGAAAGGCCAGCGTCATGTACGCAGCTCCAGAGTAGATATTGCCAACCTGTGACGCCGCATGTATGGAGTCGTGAAACCCTCGGGCCTTGAGAAACTCTTCAATTTCTTCCGGCGAGCGATCAAGGTGGGACTCAAGTAAGGTGCGCGCGGCAAGGAGTGCCATCTTATAGAACGGTACGTGAAACACAAACATATCAGTGGACTCAAGCACTTCACGGGGTGTCTTGCCAAGTCGTTCACAGTGGTCTCTGAAGGCAGCGTCCAGCGCCTCGTGATAACACAGTACAGAGTAGCCGCCTTTTACCTTTGCCGTGATCGAGTCCAGTGGTCTGAAAAAGTCGTCAACGTCTTTGGAACTATAACCCTGCGTCGCAACGTCCAGTTCAAGCAGTCGCGGGTTTGGCTCAATCAGCATGGCTACCGCACCCGCACCCTGGGTGAACTCGGCAGTGGAAGGAACATCGTAACGGGCGATATCGGAGCAAATCACTACCCCTGACTCGTCCGGCCGTTGAGCAGCTTGTAAGAGGGCGCCAATACTGAGCATAGCGTAGGTTCCGCCAGCGCATGCATGCTGTACCTGGAAGGTAGACAGCGATGTTGGAACCGCCAGCCCGGCCCGTTGCAAGGCTCCCTCAACATAGGCTGCTACCGGCTTTGAGTGGTCAACACCGGTCTCTGTGCCCACCGTGAGGTAACGGAGGCCTTTCAGCTTTTCGGGCGCCGCTCTTTTCAGAAGTTCGTACGCGGCCTGTGTCGCGAGCGTTGAGTTGTCTTGCCACGGCTCAGGATACCGCATAGAGACTTGGCCGGTTGTCTCGAGAGCTCGAGAGAAGCGACGTTCAATCTTGGGATCCTTGTCGACGCGGTGCTTCAGCAAGTCCGGCAGCTCTACTTTCGGCGCCGGAATATAAACCGTGATATCCCCAATACCCACGTTTCTGATGCTCGACACACTGTTTGCCATACATATTCCACCTTTCGGACGCGGTTGAACCGGTAAAGTTATATCTTATAAGTGTACATGAAACCAAAACTACTTAAAACAGTATAACGGCGCAAAACACTCTCGGCAACGATAGATGTGACACAAAGGTGTTTATACTACTTGGTGTCCACGAACTGCAGAGCCACGATCTGGAAAGCCGTACTGTGCAGAGCCGTACTGTACAAACGACAGACGTGTTGCTCTCCCTGGTTGAATGCGCCACAATATGTATCGTGAATAGACATGGAGTATTGCTGTCCGGCGGCGTGGACAGCGCAACCGCGCTTATGCGTCTTGTCGCGCGCGGCGAAAAGAACATAACGGCCTACTATCTCAAGATCTGGCTTGAGGACGAACTCAGTTACATGGGTGACTGCCCCTGGGAAGAAGACCTCGCGTATGCGCGTGCCGTGTGTGAGCACGTGGGGGTTCCACTCAAGGTTGTTTCACTCCAACAGGAGTACTACGACCGGGTGGTGTCGTATGCACTGGCAGAACTGCGGGCCGGGCGCACCCCAAGCCCCGACATCTTCTGCAATCAACGCATCAAGTTTGGCGCCTTCTTTGAACGTCTCGGAACTGAGGTCGATACAGTAGTCAGCGGACATTACGCCCAAATTGAGCGGAGATCCGGTGAGGTTCGGCTTCTTCGTGCGCCAGATCCGGTCAAGGATCAGACCTATTTCCTGTCGCATCTATCCTCAGGTCAGCTCTCACGCCTGGATTTTCCTATTGGGGAGCTCACAAAAAAGCAGGTGCGGGCACTTGCAGATGAGTATGCGCTGCCGAACCGCGACCGGCCGGACAGTCAGGGCATCTGTTTTCTGGGCAAAATTCGCTATCCGGACTTCGTGCGCCACTACTTGGGGGAGTGTGAGGGCGATATAGTTGAGCGTGAGACCGGAACCGTGTTGGGGAAACACCGTGGATTCTGGTTTCATACTATCGGTCAGCGTCAGGGGCTGGGGCTCGGAAACGGGCCGTGGTACGTAGTCGGTAAGAATCCGGCCGAGAATCTGGTCTATGTATCGCATGCGACCCACAAGAATGACCAGGTTCGCCGTGAGTTTCTTGTTGAGGATATGCACTGGATTTCCGGGAACTCACCGCTCATCGCCACTGGAACTTCTCAGCTCCAAACAAAGCTCAGGCATGGGCCGGAGCTTCAGGACTGCGAGTTGAGTGTTCCGTCCGACCCACGGCATGCAGGGCTCGTGCGCGTGGAGCTTAAGGATGGAGATCGGGGTGTGGCGCCCGGACAGTTTTCGGTGTTTTATGACGGCGAGCAGTGTCTTGGGGCCGCCAAGATCAGCGCCGAGGGTTTGGAACAATGAAGGTGCTGATCGTAGAGGACGACGCCAAGATTCGTAACTTCTTAAGCAAAGGTCTGACGCAAGAAGGCTTTGTCGTCGACGCGGTTGAGCGAGCCGAGCAAGGGCTTGCTGCCTGTGTCGGGCAGGAGATCGGCGGCGGGGCCGCGGGCCCGTACGACGCGGCGGTCGTCGACCTCATGCTGCCGGGGATGGACGGGTTGAGTCTCATTGAGCGGCTCCGAGGGCAGGGTGTCCAGATGCCTATTCTCATTCTGAGTGCGCGACGTTCGGTAGATGATCGCGTAAAGGGCTTCCAACGCGGCGGGGACGACTATCTTGTAAAGCCATTTTCATTTGCCGAGCTCGTCGCGCGGCTGCACGCTCTCATTCGGCGATCCTCGGCTCCGGACGGAGCCCAGCAGCTTGCGGCCGCCGATCTCTGCCTCTATCCCCAGTCTCGTGAGGTATATCGCGGAGATACCCGCATTGAGCTTGGGCCGCGGGAGTTCACGCTCCTGGAGTATCTCCTTCGCAACAAGGGCCGGGTGCTCTCAAAAACTATGATCATGGAACGGGTCTGGAACTATGACTTTGACCCCCA
Source organism: Spirochaetaceae bacterium (assembly GCA_003564775.1). Lineage (GTDB taxonomy): Bacteria > Spirochaetota > Spirochaetia > DSM-27196 > SLAA01 > SLAA01. The sequence goes on along the minus strand of PXEI01000464.1, from coordinate 5,905 downwards.
GACAAACGTGGTAGATGTACTGGTGTCGCGTTTACGCAGCCGCATCGACCGCGATTTTGAGCCAAAGCTCATTCATACTATACGCGGCGTAGGTTATGTTCTTAAAGAAGATACAGTTTAAGCTGACCCTGGCATTTCTCATTGTTTTTGTGATAAGCACCACGGTCTTTCATCTCGTTTCCTTTTACTCGTTGTATACCTCGCTCAGGAGCGACGACCATGCAGCGTTGCGCTCACGCCTGCTCAGTTACTGGGCCCAGTTCCAGATTGGCGGAATGCCCATGCTGCTGGAAGATCTGGACCTTGAGAAGCTGCTTGGAGGCGAGCGTCCCGCATTGGTGCGAGTTTCCGGGCTTGACGGCCGAACTGTTCTACTTTTGCATCCAGCGGCGTGGTCTGCTTTTCCGCTTGAGGAGTTGTCCGGGTTTGAACGCTATGGGTTAGAGCAGGTGCGCACGCTCGACGCTCCGGGTTTGGAGTTTGGTCTGGAGGTTGCCGCCATAAATCTTGGGGATCGGTATGTGCTGCAGGTCGGGCTGAGTACCGAGGGGCGCGACCGGCTCCTGCGCGCTTTTGTTCGCAATTTTGTGTTTGTTGTGGTGTCCATTTCCGCCGTGGGGTTTTTCTTGGGGCTTGTGCTGACCTCACGATATCTCAGACCCTTAGGAAAACTGAATGATGTTATAGGCGAGATCCTCTCTACCGGCCAGGTATCGGCCCGTATTGAGCGGAGTGAAACCGGCGATGAGTTCGACATCCTTATAGAGTCCTTTAATCGAATGCTTGCAAGTATTGACGGGCTGCTTGCCGGTATGAAATCTACGCTCGATACAGTTGCACATGACCTCCGCACCCCCATGACCCGAATGCGGGGCGTTGCCGAGATCGCATTGCGGGGAGAGCCTGATCTCGAAAAATACCGCGAGGCACTCTCCGACTGTCTTGAAGAGTCCGAAAGCGTTGTCAAGCTTCTCGACGCAATCATGGAGCTGTCCGAGGCTGAGTCTGGCCTGAGTAGTACAACAGACGAGCCGGTCGAGCTTCTTGCGCTTCTGGGCGATGTCGTCGATCTCTACGCCTTTGCCGCCGAGGAGCGTGCCGTGAGTATTGAAGGCCCAGTGGCTGGAGCGACGCCGTCAGAGTATTATGTTTCCGGCGATCCAGCACGTCTGCGCCAGATGATCGCCAACCTGCTTGACAATGCCGTCAAGTACTCGCCGCCTTCCGGCACTGTCCGTGTCTCACTTCGCGTCAGTGGTGAACAGGTGGAGCAGGGGCGACCAGAAAAGCAGGTCATTCTCGAGGTTGAGGATACTGGCGCCGGTATCGCTGCCGAAGAGCTGCCCTACATCTGGGAACGCCTGTATCGTGGGCGGGAGGCGGAGGGGCGTCCGGGCCTGGGTATAGGCCTCAGTCTGGTGAAGACGGTCGTTGAGGCGCACTCTGGACAGGTTGAGGTTTGCAGGTCAGATCTTGGTGGAGCGCTTTTCCGGGTGTCCCTTCCGTGCCGCTGATCGTGAAACATTACAGAGATGTAATGTTCGCGTAAGGCTATCGAAAGTTCCTCCGGCTATCTTAAGGCTCGGAGGTTGATATGCAGAAACGCACATGGGCACAAATGATCGTCGGTGGTGTGCTTGCCGGTGTGGTTGGTTTTGCGCTGGCATTCGTGACGCTGTCCGGGCTCCAGTCTTCGGAAAGCAGCGTTGCTTCTTCCAGTTCCCAGCGGACATCCGGGGGGGCTTCGGCAGTTCTGGTGTCACACGACGAGCTTCCTGTCTCGGTTCCGGCCGGTGGCGACCTCATGGACGCCTATCAGACGGCCTTTCGGCGAGTGGCCGATCAGACAATTCCGGTTGTAGTAGAAGTAAATGTGGTGAATGTCGTACGCCAACGGCGGCCGAGTTCGCCGTTTGAGTTCTTTTTTGGCGTTCCTCGTGACGGGTCGCAGGAGCAGGAGTATCGTCGGCCCGGACTCGGGTCGGGAGTCATTGTACAGCGAGCTGGGGACGATATATTCGTTCTGACTAATAATCATGTTGCGGGTGAGGCCGATGAAATTCAGATTACCCTTGCTGACGGACGGCAGTTTGAGGCCGAGCTCGTAGGTGGTGACGCTCGTCGTGACCTGGCCTTGTTAAAGTTCCAAAGCTCGGAAGACGTCCCAATAGCGCGGCTTGGTGACTCCGACTCCTTACGGGTTGGGGACTGGGCGTTTGCCGTGGGAAATCCACTTGGGTTCAGTTCCACCGTTACCGCCGGGATTGTATCTGCAATAGGGCGGAATCCGGGGCCCGAGTCTGGTATGCCTATGCTTACCGACTACATCCAAACCGATGCGGCAATTAACAGGGGTAACTCAGGCGGTGCGTTGGTCAATCTCAAGGGAGAGGTCATTGGCATCAATACCTGGATCGCCTCTCAAACCGGCGGAAATATAGGGCTTGGCTTTGCAATTCCGGTGAATGTCGCTAAACGAGTAGTTGATGACTTCATTCGGGACGGTCGCGTTACCTATGGCTGGTTGGGAATCTCCACCGGCGACGCAGGCCCGCAGCTCCGCAGCGGTATGGATCTGGGCGATTCTCCAGGCGCCTTTGTGTACAACGTGTTCCGGGGATCCCCCGCGGCAGAGGGTGGAATCCTGCCGGGAGACTTCATTACCCAGATCAACGGTGCCGTGGTAAATGACAGCAATAGTCTGGTTCGCATGGTCGCAGACCTTCAGCCGAGCGCTGAAAGCAGATTCAGCATAATCCGTGATGGAGATGAGCTTGAGATCCGTTTGCAGACAGCTATTCGTGAAGATGAGGCAGAGGTTGCTCGGCGGAGTTCCCGCATGTGGCCAGGACTGGCAGTGACTCCTATCACAGACCAAATCCGTGACGAGCTTGGTCTCGATCGAAACGCAGGAAATGTAATTGTTGGAAATGTAGTTCAAGATGGCCCCGCCGCGACGGCCGGAGTTCGTGCCGGGGATATAATAAATAGAGTGAATAATCGGAGCATTGAGAGCCTTGCGGATTTCTACCGCGCGCTCAACGATGCTTCATCCGACGAGATCATGTTCCGCATCCGGCGCGGTGAGCAAAACATTCTTGTCGGTCTTGTGCGTTAGCCTTCACGCGGCCCGGACACCTGTAGTCCTCCCTTCCCCTTCCATCCCCACCGGTCCGGGCCGAGTATTTGACATACCGTAGTGATCTTTCCTATGCTACGGGCCTTATGTTAAGTCGGACACAAACAGTGAATCCGCGGGCTTCTTTCCCGCCTGTCAGTGTTGCTCCTATGATGGAACGCACTGACAGGCATTTTCGCTACTTAGCCCGGATCATTTCACCCCATACACTTCTCTACACCGAAATGCTCACACCGCGAGCAATCATTCACGGTGACCGTGAGTACCTGCTGGGCTTTCACGAGTCTGAGCATCCAATTTCTTTGCAGCTTGGCGGCGACAATCCGCAGGAAATGGATCAGGCCATCAGGCTTGCCGCACCCTATGAGTATGACGAGATCAACCTGAACATCGGGTGCCCAAGTGAGCGTGTGCAAACCGGCAATTTTGGGGCCTGCCTCATGGCAAACCCCATTCATGTGGCTCGACTGGTAGAGGCAATGCGGGGTGCAACCGAGAAAGAGGTTACCGTCAAGCATCGCATTGGAATTAACGGCCGCGACAGCTACGACGAGCTTTGTGAGTTCGTGGAAACCGTTGCTGCGGCAGGTTGCCGTCGGTTCAATGTTCATGCACGCATCGCGATACTCGGCGGGCTCAGCCCCAAAGAGAATCGCAGCGTGCCGCCCTTGTCCTACGAGACGGTGTACCGCCTCAAACAGGAGTATCCTCAGCTCGATATAGAAATAAACGGCGGCATCCGCGAGGTCGATGAGATCCTGACCCATCTCCAGCAGGTCGATGCAGTTATGCTCGGCCGCGCCGCGTATGAGAATCCTTTCCTCCTTGCCGGTGTCGAGCAGGCGGTGTTTGGAAACCCGAACGCGCCGACGCGACGCGAAGTCGTTGAACGTATGATAGAGTATATTGACGAGTGGAAAGAGACTCCGGTTTCGTCACACACGATCGTACGGCACATGCTCGGGCTTTTTGCGTTTAAGCCCGGCACCCGGCGTTGGAAGCAACGCATCAGCGAGTTGCTGCCGCGCGCCAACGACCCTAACGACGCAGTGCGCGCCGCGCTCCAGGCCGTGCCTTCGGCCGTACTGGATGAAAGGCCCTCGATCCCGGAGCTTGCTGTAGCAGAAGGAGAGTAGCATGGGAAAACATGATTCAGGACGTCTTGAGAGCCACGGCCCATCGCTTTCAGATGCGGCATGCGGGCTTATTTTGTTGCATGGACGCGGAGCAGGTGCCGCCGACATCATGGCGCTCGGGCGCAGGATCGCGCCCGAATCATGCGCCGTGCTCGCTCCCGAAGCACACGGCAACACCTGGTATCCGGTGAGCTTTCTCATGCCTCGTGAACAGAATGAGCCGGACCTGAGTGACGCACTGAGCCGTATCGCCGGTGTGATTGCAACAATGACAGAAGCTGGCATACCGCGCGAAAAAATCGTACTCGGTGGGTTCTCCCAGGGTGCGTGCCTGAGTCTCGAGTACGTCGCGCGCAACCCCGCGCGTCACGGTGGCGTGTTTGCGCTCTCAGGAGGGCTCATAGGCCCCCGCATTGACTCAGGTGAGTATAGCGGTTCGCTATCGGAAACCCCGGTCTTGATCGGATGTAGCGATGTAGACCCATACATTCCGGTAGAACGCGTGCGCGAGTCCGCTGCAGTTATGGAGCGTCTCGGGGCCACAGTGGATCTGCGGATATACCCCGGCATTGCGCACACCGTGGTTGAGGACGAGCTCGAGTACATGGCAAGCCATCTCGCACGGCTCGCATAGCCAATTGACAGCACACACCGGCTGTACTACCATGCTCGTGTGAATATAGCAACTACACTTACGGCATCACGGCTTGTGTTGTCACCGGTCTTTTTTCTGGTCTTCTTCATCCCGGTTTGGTTCGGTGTGCTGGGGGTGCCTTCGGCCGTTGTGCTCTGGATCCTGTTCCTCTTTATGGAGTTCAGTGACGCTGCTGACGGGTACGTAGCCCGGAAGCGGAACGAAGTGACGGATCTTGGAAAGGTGATGGATCCCTTTGCCGACGTCATCAGCCACCTTACGTGTTTTGTGTGCCTCAGCGCCGTAGGTATCATGCCGATCTGGATCTTCCTGCTGCTCATGTACCGAGAGTTCGGAATCGTTTTTATTCGACTGCTCATGATCAAGGAAGGCGTTGCGCTTGCTGCTCGCAAGGGGGGCAAGGTGAAGACGGTGTTCTTTGCGATTGGTGTTGGGCTTGGCCTCGCGGTCATTACCCTTGAGCGAATGGCTGTCTTGCCCCAGGCCGAGGCCGTGCTTCGTATTGTAACCCTCGTGGTGTTTGGCATCGCGTTGGTGTTGTCGTTGAGCTCATTTGCCGATTATCTGCGGGTTTTTGTTGCCCACATGCGGGGTAAGGGTACGCAGCCGCAGGCATAGCTCAACGCAGACCGAGTAGAGACGAGCACGGAAGAGAACAACAAAAAAGTTCCGTGCCTATTGACCAGTGATCGGCTATGATGCTACTGTCACTCCACATCGTTGAGTAGCTGATTCCAGCTGCTGACAACTTCGAAACATCAGAGGTATTCCTCTGGAACTGCTTGACACAGTAGTTTCGTTTTTGATATGGTGTTCTTCCGCTCGCTGAAAATGTGAGTCGGAAAACAACCGTGTGTAGGGGCCTTTGTCGGCTCGGAACACGGCGCTCTTTGAACATATAGAGGGAAGGGAAGCAACCTGCAAACGCAAGTGTGTAGGGTTTTCTGTCAATTGAGGATTAATATTAATGATGTG
>PXEI01000222.1 GCA_003564775.1 Spirochaetaceae bacterium | reverse complement strand
GTGGGGGCGTGCTCATAAACGAGATAGCTCCCCGGCCTCATAACTCAGGGCATCTAACGATTGAGGCTTGCTACACAGATCAATTTGAACAACATCTACGCGCGGTGTGTGGTTTACCGCTTGGGGCGGTAACGGTAAAGACCCCGGCTGTCATGTGCAATCTGCTTGGGCATGAAACGGCCAATGGAGTACCGTATCTGCGTGGCGTGCAGGACGCGCTCCGCATTCCGGGGGTCAGTTTCCACTGGTACGGGAAAACACAGGTGCGTCCCGGACGGAAAATGGGGCACATTACCGCGGTCGCCCCGGAGCTTGACGACGCGCGCGAGCGGTGCCGGGCTGCGGAAGCCTTGCTCAAGGTCTATGGCACCACTCAGGAGGACACAGAATGAACAAGGTGAAGCCGGTCGCGGTGGTGATGGGGAGTGACTCGGATCTCAAGGTCATGGAGGCTGCGTGTGCCACCCTTGAAGAGTTTGGCGTAGCTTACTCTATCGATATTCTCTCGGCGCATCGAACACCGCGCCGCATGCTGGAGTTTGCCGAGCAGGCGGCCGGTGCCGGTTTCCAGGTGATAATTGCGGGAGCCGGTGGCGCTGCCCACCTGCCCGGAATGATTGCCGCTGCAACGGCTCTCCCGGTGATTGGCGTTCCGGTTTCCGGCAGTAAACTTGACGGGCTTGACTCGCTCCTGTCTATTGTTCAAATGCCCCGCGGGGTGCCGGTGGCCACGGTTGCTATTAATAACGCGCGTAATGCGGCGCTACTGGCGCTACGAATTCTTGCGCTTCATGATTCGCAGCTTTCCCAACGCCTGGTGAGCTTCCAACAGAGTGAGGCTGACCGGGTGACCGTAGCGGGCCAGCGACTCTCTGAGCTTGGCCCATCTGAATACCAGGGCGATGTGAGGTCTTAAGCGGCTCAAGTGTAGCCCGGCGCGCGCGCCAAAGGCCATCATGGTCTTCAGAATCACCAGGTCAGGTTCAACTCGGGCAAACAATCGTAGGTCTACCTCTACGACTGTATCGCAGGATGTTCGGATGATTCAGAGACCTCGGCCCGGGGCAGCACCAGCGTCACCTCACAGCCTTCGCCGGGCCTGCTGTCTATGGATAGTTCGCCGCCCATATCGGTGAGCAGCTTTTCTGCAATGCTCAAGCCCAATCCAACGCCCAGCTTCCCACCTGCTACGGCACTTTTTGTGGTGAAATACGGCTCCAGCACTCGTTCAAGATGCTCGGGTTCTATTCCGGGGCCGTTGTCACTCACCGTGATTTTTACCCGGCTGGTGGGCGGGTGCGAGTGGCTGTGCGGGTGCGGCATATCCTCTACGCTCAAACCTATGTGGCCCCCTTGGGCACCTATGGCGGTGGTGGCGTTGGTCAGGATCTGCAGGAGCATCTCCTGGAGTAAGGAGGGGTCGGCCTCAATCAGGTGGTTGCCATCTACATGGCTGCGAATACGAATGTTCTCGGGCATACGGCCCTCGAACTCAAGTATAGTCTCTCTTACTACATGAACAAGAGGGACGGCTGCGGCTTTCTTTGCTGTACCTGAGGTGCGGCTTAGCATGCTGATACGGTGAATGAGCTCCTGTCCGGCAAGGGCTGCGCTTTGAACACCGTCGTGGTAGCGACGTAGTTCCGCGTCCTGTGCGCTCCTGTGTGTCGCGCTTTCCATGAGCCCAAGAATCTCGGAAAAAGGCGATTGCAGGTCTTGTGCCACGCCTGCTCCAAATCTACACAGCGCCTCGTATGTGCGGTGGCGACGAATGCTCTGATCAGACTCCTTCATCTTGGAGATGTCACGCCCAAACCAGAAGATCCGGGAAACTGAAGAATGCTCAACCTCCTCAATCGACCATGCAAGCAGATGTTCCTGTTGGTGGCTGTCACGCAACGCGATGATTTTGTTCCGTATACATAAGCCGGACTGGTGCTGTTTCAGAACACTTTCTACCTCGGTTCCATTTCGCCAGGCGCTGAGTTCGGTTAGATTTTGACCAAGACATGAACTCCGGTCCAGGCCAAACAGGTTAAACGCAGCCGGGTTCAGCTCCGTGACCACACCTTCGTGATCCAGCATCATTATAGGGTCGGGCGAGGCCTCGAACAACGCAACATGAATGCGGTGGGCTTCGGACTCATTGCGGGGGAGTTCAGGCCTGCTCTGGCGAACGCGGGACTCAATGAGCTCCCGTTCAACGGCCGGAACTAACTGGCCAAGTTTATTCTTGTTGATATAGTCATGAGCGCCACGGCGGATGATCTCGGCGGTGTTTTCCTCGCCAATGCGGCCTGCGACCACAATGAAAGGAATGTCCAACGCGGTAGAATGCTTCTGGTACTCGGCGAGTCGGCGCAGGGCGTCGGAGGCGGAAAAACCATTGGCCTCGTAGTCGCAGAGAACCAGGTCCCAGTGCCCATTCCCTAACTCGCTCTCAAACTCTGCAAGGGACTCTACCCGTCTAAAGGCTACGCGCAGGCCACCACGTTCAAGCGCCCGGCGTGCCAGAAACGCATCATCTTCTGAGACTTCCATATGGAGAACACGAAGTTCTCTGCCCATCATACTCATTGTTCTTGCTTCTCCGTTTTTTAAAGGTGGCGCCACCCGGACAACTGAACTCAGGTGCTGCCGTTGAACTCTTCGGCTCCGGTGTAGTAGCGACTAAAAAGTCGCCAGACTACGATAAAGAGTGAGGCAATTACCGGCCCCAAAATGAAACCTACAACGCCCAACCAAGCAATGCCTCCAAGAGTAGCCAGGAGAACCAAGGCCGGGTGCATACCGGAGCTGTCTCCCAGTAACATCGGTTTCACAAGGTTCTGACTGAAGCTAACGACCGCGAGACTGATGCCAAGCATGAGCAGGCCTGCTACCAGGCGCCCTGAAAGGGCAAGAATAATTGAAGCAGGAACCAGGATAAAGTTAGTGCCGACCAAGGGAACCATCGAGAACACAATCATGATCATGCCCCAAAGGAACGGTGCTGGCAAGCCGAAAGCCAAAAACATAACCGTGCCAAAGACTCCTTCACCCAGACCAATGACAACGGTACTTCTGAGCGTGGCCCCGGCGGTGCGAACAGCTTCGTTGGTGATGCGGTCAAAGTCCTCATGTGCAAGCGGCAGCAGTTCTTTGATACCGTCAATGAAACCGGGCCCGTCTAGAAGAAAAAAGAAGACAAGCAACAGCATAAGAATGGTTTGTGCGACCGCTCCGGCAAGGCCAACGAACGAGGTGCGGAAGGCGTTCAGGGCCAGATCTCCAATCCCGCGTAAAAAATCTTCGGTACTCTTAGCTACTTCTTCCGGGTCGAGCTCGGCCAAGGACTGACCTACGACCGGCAGGTCCTGGAGCACATCAAGCAATGATCGCTCACCTCGGAGATCCTCATACCGGTCCGATAGTTCGATGTAGGCAGTCGAAAGCTCGGCATAGGCGGCCGCGCCAAGAAGTCCCAGCGGGAGAATCACCACAACCGCCAACATCAACACCGTCATGAGCGCCGCTGGTGGCGCTTGATTACGGAACATGCGCTTGAAACGACAGAAAGGCGTCCAGAAGATCCGTGCAGCCAGGGCGGCAAGTATGAGTGCTATGAAGAACGGTGCGAGCATGCGCAGAAAAACTGCGCTTACAAGTACCACCAGCACAAGAAAAAAGACCTCAAAAAAAAGCTTTCGCTGCGACTCTTTTACCATTCTGCTCCTCCCTTTGCGTGCAGCTCCGGTACATCCATGATATAGTAAGATCTAGAGATGTTCGACACCACTGCTTGGAGAGATTGCGGATGATTTCGGTGCCGTTGCCGCCTCCCGATAAACGTACACTTGAGCGTGAATACAGGGCAGCGCGGGTTAAGTATGAGTCCATGCTTGAAGAATTCAAGCGTGACATGTCGGCAAGATTCCGTGATCTTGAAATAGACCCTACACTCAAAATCCGGGTCAAGTCATTCAAAAGCTACTACAAGAAACTCATGTCTCGCGCGAGAACTCTCGGGCCTGATGCCGAATCGGTGGAGATATCGGACTTTCTTGGTGTGCGTGTGGTGTGTCCGTTCCTTGAAGACCTGGGAGTTATAGAACAGCAGCTTCGGACCGCATACAGAGTTGTTGAAGTTGAACGCAAAGGGGCGGAGTACTCGGTGCGCGAGTTTGGGTACAGCTCAATTCACTACCTTATTCAGGTGCCCATGGATATGTCCCAGCGTGCGGGCTTTGACACAGTTCAGATCTGCGAGGTGCAGGTGCGGACGATCCTGCAGGATGCCTGGGCCGAGGTTGAGCATGAACTCATTTACAAAAATGAGTTCAGCCCTTTCGATGAGCCGCTGCGACGGAAGCTTGCGGCGCTCAACGCTAACCTTTCGCTTTCTGACATCATTTTTCAAGAAATTCGGGAATACCAGCGTCAGCTTCAGTCTGAACTCCGCAAACGTCGGCGTGGCTTTCACTCCAAGGTTGCTGAACTCAGTACGGCGGACGGAAACGGTAGGGGGCACGGTTCAGGTTCCCGGGCAGGCACCGGTTTAGGAGATCTTCCTGGGCCAGGAAACAGCATGGATGGTTTTCTGGGCGATGAAAACACGCTGGAGATGTATCAGAGCGCAATTGTTGCCTCAGGGGGCGACTCGGTAGACAATCTGTTGCTGCAGGCGCTGCTGGCTCACAACAGTGGCGACCTGGAACGAGCGGTAGAACTCTATGGTCGTATCCTCAAACATGACCCTAAACCCGACACCCAGGCGGTCATTCTTGTTCATCGTGGCATGGCAGAGTTTTCCCGTGCAAAGTATAACGAAGCTATCCGCGATTTCACCAAGACGCTTGAGCTCGACGACACCAACGTCAAGGCACTTTATTATCGGGGAACGGTGTTTCGCATGATGGGCCGACATGGTGAATCACTTGCCGATCTAGATCGATGTATAGATATTGACCCATATCAATTTGACGGCTTGTATGCGCGGGCACAGCTCCGATTTCAGTTAGGCGATTACGCCCTGGCCATGTCTGACTGTGACCGAGCAATTGCCCTGGAACCAGACCTGCCCGAGCTTGCACGATTCCGTGCCCTTGTCGCTGAGGCAGTTGGAAAGACTCTTTAGCGCAGTCGGAGGAACAGGCCGCGGCCAGAATGCAATCCACGATTGGAGCCTCGCTGAACAATGAATGGAGACACCATGGACACCACAACACCGCAAAGATTCTTCGCATCCGACAATGCCGCGCCAGCACACCCACGTGTCATGG
>PXEI01000087.1 GCA_003564775.1 Spirochaetaceae bacterium | reverse complement strand
GCGGCCGATGCGGTGTGCGCGCTCTACGTCTTAGATGCCGAGCTTGAGATACAGGGGCCCAAGGAGCCGCGGCGGGTTCCGGTGCATGAGTTCATACAGGGCCCGGGAAAGACAGTTCTGAAGGACAACGAGCTGGTGACCGCGGTGTTTTTGCCCGCACGCTCTCTGCCGATAACCGCGTATCACAAGGTTGGAACACGCCGCGCGAACGCACTCTCCAAGTTGTCGTTCTGCGGTGTTGCCGCGCTTGAGTCGGGCCGCGTGGCTGGGGTGGCTATTGCTGTTGGTGCGGTGGCGCCCACGGTGGTGCGTTCACGTGAAGTTGAGCAACGCATTACCGGCCTGCGTCTTGACGAACTTGAGGCGGGCATGGCGGACATCATGACTGCCTACGACGCGCTGATAAAACCCATTGACGACCAACGCTCAACCGCGGTGTATAGAAAACAGACCGCACATGGGCTCATAGAGCGCTTTTTGCGGGAAGAAATTAGAGGCGGATCATGAACGGAGCTTCATCATGACCCCCCATACGTCCGAGTTTCGCGCTCTGCGCGTGTACAAGACCGAGCAGGGAATGGAACGGCGGGTTGAGCAGCTCCCGGCGGATGAGCCGGGGGAACTTACAGATGGTGCTGTGCGCATTGCCGTTGAGTACAGCTCACTGAACTACAAAGATGCACTTTCGGCACACGGTGCGCCGGGTGTGACCAAGGTCTACCCACACACGCCGGGCATTGACGCAGCCGGTGAGGTGACTGCCAGCAGCGACAAGCGCTTTGCTGTGGGCGACGGAGTTGTGGTTACCGGGTTTGACCTGGGCATGAACACCGCTGGCGGTTTTGGGGAGTCCATAACCGTCCCGGGTGACTGGGTGCAGCACCGGCCGCCCGGGCTTTCGGCACGGGACGCAATGATACTGGGGACGGCCGGATTCACCGCAGCTCTGTCGCTTATGGCGGTGGAGTCGGGAGGCACCGGGCCTGAAGACGGGCCGCTGGCGGTCAGCGGGGCGAGCGGTGGAGTAGGTTCGCTCAGCGTAGCGCTTGCCGATGAGGCCGGATGGCGGGTGACCGCTGGCTCCGGAAAAACGAGCGCGGCCTACAGTCTCATACAGGTTGGTGCGGCCGAGGTTGTTTCGCGCGAGGAGCTTTCCGACGGGGTCAAAAAACCGCTTCTGCCAGCGCGGTTCGCCGCGGCAATAGACACGGTTGGCGGCGACACGCTTGCCGCGTTGTGTAAATCCTTGTTGCCTCGTGGTGTCGTTTCAGCCTGCGGAATGGTTGGTGGCACCGATGTGCCGGTATCGGTCTTTCCCTTCATCTTGCGAGGTGTCTCAATACAGGGTGTCGACTCACAGAGTTACCCTGCAGAGTCACGCGCCGCAGTCTGGCAGCGCCTCGCACAATCCGGCGCTACACGCAGGCTTGAGGAAGCCGGGCTGGTTACAGAGATAAGCCTCGACGAGCTTGAGCCGTACTTTGACCATATTCTGGATGGTCGAGTATGCGGACGGGTAGTCGTCCGGGTGCTGGGTTCCGCAGACCTTGAGGACTAAGTTCCGGAGTCTCGAAAGCGGGGCTTCAGGCTGACCTCGGCATCGTACTGATCCTGAGTTATGCGGTTGCGTCGCAGCATGCTGGCCATGTACTGCTCCTTGCGCTGCAGCCACCAGGCAAATACCTCACCATGTTCAAACTGCCGGTGATACACCTTGGGACTCGGCAGTATACTGGCAAGCCAGACGGCCTCGGTTAAATCCAGCTGCTGTGGCGTTTTCCCAAAGTAGTGCTGTGCTGCGTCATAAATGCCAAACACCTCCGGGCCAAACTCCACAATGTTCAGGTACAACTCAAGCATGCGCTCCTTGGGAAGCTGCATTACTTCCTCAACCAGGAACACCAGAAAGGCCTCCTGAAGTTTGCGTGCAGCGACGCGGTCATGGTTCAGATACAGGTTCTTCATAAGCTGCATGCTTATGGTGCTGGCACCAACTACCACCTGCCCTTGCCGTAGGTTCAGTTCGAATGCACGCTTAATTGCTGGCCAGTCGAAACCGCGGTGAGCAAAAAACCAGCTGTCCTCACCGGAAAGTACTGCCCGTGGAATCCAGGGCGACATCTCTTCCAGCCGTACATACCGGTGTCCAGCACCTTGCCGTGGAGCGGAAACGTTACGCGCTGGGGCTTCGGGAACACGTGTGAACCAGGCCTCCCGGCGTGGGTCGGCGGCAACTTCCTCGGGCGTCATTCCCGAGTTGCGGCGCATCCAGTCGTTGGACACCGGCCGCATCGGCGGGATGCGCACACTTCTTTCGTACTCAAGACCTGGATCCTGTATTGTATGATCAAAGCTCCCAGACAGGCGGAAGACATCTACCGCAGGGGGCAGGTACAGTACCTGGAACTCAGGAGCATTGAGCAGACTGCGCCACTCCATGCGGGAAGGCCGATCCAGCGGCACCTCAAGTTGGAACGCCCACGCCAGATCCCCACCGAGTCGCATCCCTGAGAGCTCTCCAAGAAGGGGCGCCGGAATGGTGCCGAGTATACGCTGCAGAGAGGTTGGTGGGAGTTCTATGTCGACATCAGCGCGCGCCGGGGGGCCGTCAAGACCAAACAGTCCGTGAAGCGACGGTCGGAACTCCATCTGTACTTCTCCGACAGTGAGTATGCCGCTCCTCATGGTGATACGTCCCAGAGCTGCGGAGAGGTCACGGTCGTCAGGCCACGCAAAGAGGAGGCCTGCATCGCTGAGCTCCGCCTGAGCGTCATAGCTTAGCGCAAACTCGTAGCTCATGTCGGCCACGGTGAAGGTCTCCTCCGCCAGAAAAGGCAGCGAGAAGGCCGCGTTGCGTAATCCTAAAATGCCACCCCAGGACGTGCCGCTATCCGAATCTCCTGCATGAGGGGCAGATGACAGTTGCAGTACGAGTGAGCCGTCACGCACAAGCTCAATGAACCCCCCGCCCAGCAGTTGGATTGGTACGGCTATCTGGGGAAGCTCAAGGTCAATACTCAATGCATGAAGCTCGCGGCCATCAAACACAAGATCAATGTCCCAGTGTCCAGCATCAATCGAGCCGCTTTTGAGCATTCCGGTGGTTCCAAAGCTTATGCTGTGGTTGTGCCGTTCTAGAAACAGATCAAGATCATGTAAGGATACTTCCGCGCTGTGGGCCGTACCGTGGCGCTCATCATGGACGCTCACGCTGGCGTTCTGTACACGCACCTCAAGCGGCCGGTCGACCGCTGTGAGCAGGTCTATAAATGGTGAAACTCTGTCCTGGGTCGTGGGCTCGGTGGCGGAGATGTCTGAATGGAGATCGGTTCCGAGCTCTGTGGTGCGTCCGGTGAGCAACGGTGTGGCTCCGGGAAGGCGATAGTTGCCGTCGATATCAATTCTCAGGTTTAGTTGTGGCTCAATGAACTCCGCCGCTTTCAGTAGATTGAGTGAGGCCCGTGCAAGACTCCATGCTCCACGTAGCTCCAAACTTGAGTTTGCGGACTCCCACGCCCTGGCAATCTGCAGGTACTCTCGTTCTTCTGAATGCCCCAAACGGAGGGCCTCAAGCGAAAGGGGTGTCACAGCGTCGTGCGACTCCAGGCTAAGCTGCTCAAGGGTAATCCAGCCAGCATTGAACTCAAGCCGCTGGAGGACGAGGTCAAGAGGATCGCCGTTCGAGGTACGGTTCATTGTGCTGCTCAGTACGGTGCTCAGTGAGCCGCCAAGAGGGAGGGCTAGTTCCGGGCTAAAGCTTACTGCACCGTGCAGCTCGGTTGGACCCTTTCCGAGCTGCAGTTGCACCGTTGCAGAGTCCGGCAGGCGGGGGGTATTACCGGGGATCTGGTGTGTACCGCGCGAGACGAAAGAAAACTCGCCGGCCAGAACTCCTCCGCCCAGATGAAGCTCGTGGATTGAAGCCGCCTTCCATGGAACGGACGACTGTGACCTGTCGGAACTGAAAGTCAGTTCAACCGCGCGAGCCTGTATCTCCGGAGCCGAGCCCAGGCGGCTTAACGCTCTGAACAAGCTGGAGACCGCCTGTGATGTCAGGCCAGCATCGTCCCAGAGTTCTGTGTGAACTGAGGCAGGTATGAGGTCGGCGCCTCCAGAGGCCTGTGCCCCTGGCCCTCCAATTCCGGGGGCGCCAACTCCAGCCCGGGTAATTTCGGGTGTCCCACGACGGGGTACGACTATACCATTTGAGCCTTCATGCAGGTGTAGAGTCATGGTTTCAATCGAGATGCTGCGTAGCATGGACTGTGGCCGCAGGAGCGAACCGGCGCCGAGTCGCAGCAGCATGGTGTCGATATCAAGCTGATGTCCGCCAATGCGATGCCGCGCGCTTACCCCCACAAGGTGCAAGCCATTGTTAGAATGACGAATCTCGGAGATCTGCAACTCCAGCCCGTAACTCTCTGCTGTGCGCTGAAGCCTGCTCCGCACAAAGGAGTCTGTCAGATAAGGAAGGAGCTGAAAGCGGGTAAGAAAAAGCGCAGAAACGCCTGCCACGATAAAGAGAACAGTAATGGCTCCTAAGACCGCGCCACGAGTATATGTATGTCTTCGTCCGTATAGCATGAGTGTATCCGTTGCCCGTATGGAAAAGGGCACCGCGCAAACTCCGTGGAAAATGGGAGTCGCGTGTGTGAAGTGGGTATGAGTGTAGCGTTTTGTGGGTTATCTGTCCAGAAAAGGAGTTATTTCTTTTGCCTTTGAAACCGCCCCGTTGAAACCGCCCGATTAGAAGTGGCTGAGCGCTTAGCGCCGCCTGACAAGAACATTGTCAAAGCCAAGGCGACTCAGGTCGGCGCGAACTGCATCGACCTCGTCAACTCCCACCCCTTGTACAATCACTCGGTGTACCGGCGGCTCACTTGGGCTTTCGATCGCGGCTTCTATTCCGGAGGCTCGTAATCTGTCACGCAGCTCGTTTGCACTACCCCTGTTCCCAAACGAGGCTACCTGAATTGTGTGAAACTGGTGATCGTTCGGTACGTGCATGATCTCAAGTCGTACCGGAGCAATTCCGTGTGCGGTCATGCCAATTGCGTCGGCTCCCGCTCGCGAGAGATCAATAATGCGGTTGTCCACAAAGGGCCCGCGGTCATTTATGCGTACCACCACCGAGGATCCGTCGGCAGGGTTGTGAACCCGAACGAGGGTACCAAAGGGCAGGGTACGGTGCGCTGCGGTGAGCTGATTCGTGTCAAATATTTCGCCATTTGCTGTCAGGCGTCCCTGGAACTTTCCTCCATACCAGGACGCAATGCCCTCAAGCTCAATGCCAAGCTCGTTATCTCGTGCTGGCATCTTGTCCCGCGGTGGAGCGGCG
>PXEI01000166.1 GCA_003564775.1 Spirochaetaceae bacterium | reverse complement strand
TGGAGCCGAGCGGCCGGTGGGGTGTGGGCTCGGTGCACCATGTTGCGTGGCGGGTCGACGACGAGGCCCACCAGGCCGAAGTTCGAGCAAGAATCGTCGGCGAGGGGGTATCCCCAACTCAGGTGATAGACCGCTTCTGGTTTAAGTCGGTCTATGTACGTGAGCCGGGAGGAGCCTTGTTCGAGGTCGCAACCGACGGCCCCGGATTCGCCGTGGACGAAGACCCCAAGCATCTTGGCGAGACCTTGGTACTGCCGCCATTTTTTGAGGCCCAACGGGCAAAGATTGAGTCAATACTGCCCCCGCTCGGCCCTCCAGATGCTGGGGCGCTGGCTGACTAACCAGTTACAATAGCAGCTGAGGTAACGGTCCAGCAATTGTCAAACGCTTGCCGGAAAGGTCTGGATCGGAGTACAGTGGTGGCCGGAGTTACACTGTGAGTACACATGATTGGTCCGCACCACAACACCGGAACAACCGCGGTGGTCAGCCCATAGAAAGCCAGCCATTGTCGGTGCTCCGAACCGAGGTTGTTGAACGCCTCAAGCTCAACTACGCCTACGACAACATTAACGACCACGAACTTGGCCTGCGAATAGAGCAGGCTGAGGCTGGCCGGACACATGCTGAGCTACGGGCCCTCGTGGCCGACCTCCCACTTTTTCATGAGCCAGGCACGTCAGCCCCCTCCGGCGGCATTCAGATGGGCAGCCCCAATGCACCGACAGTAGAGGGCTCGCATGTTGAGTTGAACTCCGGAAAAGTGAGCACGAGCGCTACGGTATTTGCGGTACTCGGAGGAGCAGAGCGTCGCGGCGTCTGGCGCCCGGCGCGCTCTACAAAAGTGGTCGCGGTCATGGGTGGCGTTGATCTGGATTATAGAAGGGCGATCTTTCCTCCCGGGCGTACTGTGGTAACTGCGCTATGTATCATGGGTGGACTCGATATCGTCGTTCCACCTGGTGTTGCTGTTGAGGTTACCGCACTCCCTATTCTGGGCGGTGTGGATGACCGCACAGACAGTCCGGAAGACCCATCCGCGCCAGTGCTTGAGGTACGCGCCATTGCCATAATGGGTGGTGTCGACATTAAGACCAAGAAAGCCAAGACTAAAACGGATACCCAATAGCCAGATTGTAGACCAGGTTTTCGCGCAACCAGTCCGGCTCCAGGGGCCGCATGTCCTGAATAAGCCATCCATCACGTTCTTCAACCCAGGGTTTTCGTACGGGGAACGCAATATCGAGCCGAAGTATCACAACGCCAGGGTCAAAGCGCAGACCTACTCCGCTGCCCACGGCTACATCACCAAGAAAGCTCTCCAGGCCAAACTCTCCTTCTTGACTGCCAGCATCACCATCACCAGGCAGATCCCAAATGTTGCCGATATCAAGAAAAAAAGCCCCGCGAAAGTAGGTGGAAATAGGGAACCTATACTCAAGGTTGGCCTCAAGACGCATCGCGCCACTGCGGTCGTCAAAGGCGTCAAGCCCCGGCGGAATACTCCCGGGCCCAATACTCCGCGCGGCAAATGCACGCATGCTATTTGTACCCCCTACCGAGAACTGCCGAATGCGAGGGAGCGTGTCGGAGTTCCCATATGGATAACCGACTCCGGCCAGGAGACGCATAGCTAATCTTTGCGAACCTATGAGCGGAACAAACTGCCGAAGGTCGGTATCCGCACGGAGAAACTGCGCATAGGGAGTGTCAAAGTACCCCGCAGACTCATCGCCGCCACTGTCGTCGGTTCCGGAAAGCTGCTGGACAGCATGTAACACCGCACCTGAGGACTCAAGACCAAGTTGCACATAGCTTGTTGCCCGGCCTTCGGTGAGGCCTCTGTTGCTGTAGATGAAGTTATATCTGGTCCCTACAAGAAACTGCTGCTCAAAGCTCCGTGCCAGAATGGGGTTTTCGTCAAGTTGCTCTTCAAACCCCTTGGAAAACTCGGATGGTCGAACAAAGGTAATGTCTACCGGGTCCAGCTCATGGCTGATCCGTGGATTACTCCGCCAGGAGTACCCAAATCGGGCATTTGCCGAATCCAATCTATAGGTGTCAACCCGCGTTAACGACTGTATGCCTGCGCGTATTCGCGTTCGTGAGAGCGACCCGCTGCGCGCCCGATCAACCGCAAATGGAGCCAGGACTCGAGGGAGGCTCAATCCTGCCTCGGCGCTGTACTCATAGGAGCCAAGCACTCTACCTGCGTCTTCGCGCAGCCGTGTTTCCAGAGCGGCGTTGGACTGAACTGTCAGTTCCTCGGCTCCACCAAAGGCGTTCATGTCGCGGTAGGTTATATTCACCGCCGGTCCAGCAAAGTCGTCCGAGCGCGAGACTGCCTGAAGCTCGGCCTGCACCAGGCGCGATGGAGAAGGCGTAAGATACACATAGGCGTCAAGCTGTTCCGGCTCCTCGGTCTCGCGATATCGAATTGAAGAGAACTGGAAAATGCCAAGATCGCTTAGTCGGCTGAGACTCCGCAAATGGTCGTTTCGACGGTAGAGCTCACCTGGCTCAATAACCAGGGCATTGAGAACAATGGAACCCCGATAACGGTCACTCGGCTGTACAACAAAGAATCTGTGAGCAAGCTGCTCCAGCTCATCAAGATCATCAGGTGGGTCTTCACTCCCCACCGAGTACTCCAGATAGAGATAAATATTGCGCAGACGATACCGTCGAGTGGCGCGTGCAGGCACATCCTCTCGCAGATCCAGCCGCAGATCTACAACCTTTCGGTCTCGATCGCGCTGACCGTCAAAAATGAGATGTCCGGCACTAAAAGCGAAAAAACCCTGGTTCTTCAACGCAGCATCTATGCGGTTCCGTTCCTGCTCCAGGTCGTCAAGGTGATACGCCATACCCTCCCTCAGCTCACTCACCTCCAGTTCGCGCTGAATTGCCTCGTCTATAACCGAAAAATGCTCAGGACGTTCGTCCTCAGTCGAGTCTCCAGAACCGTAGCGCAACTCACCCACGCGATATCTTTCTCCGGGGCTTAGGTTGTAACTCAGGCCCACCTGCCCTTCACGTGGGCGAACGATATCGTAGTCCAGCTCGATATCAAAATAGCCACGAGCATAACTGGTGTTCAGGAGACGCTGCGCATTGGCCTCGGGAATTTCGGCGGAAAAATACACCGGGGCCTCCCCAAAGCGGTTCTGAGCCCGACTGCGCCAGCCTTCGGCCTCCTCACCACCCATGATCTGGAACAGCTGCAAACGCGGGCGCCAGACCCCCAGCACCGAGCGGTTGGGCGCTGGTCGTAAAGCAGACTCGTAGGCCGCCTGAAGTGCCCGTCGTTCCCGCAGGCCCAGAGGATCCTGGATCTCGAGATCGGCACCTATGTAGAGCTCGGGTGGGTCCTCGTTGTTCGGAACTGTCGCGCATGAAACTACGCCGCCGATAGCAATGAGTACAAGAATGATGTGGATCCTTAGCACCCGACCGTGGTGGAGATGTACCATAGAGTTACGACCGGTCCTGTTCAAAGCCGGGATCAGGGAGTTGTAGTTCGGTTTGTTCCTGCGGCCGCCGAAACAGGTCGCGCAAACGGTCAAAACGCCGTGTATAAACCAATGCAACACCGGTGGTCGCCTGTGTCCCTTCTATCGGGCCCTGGTATTCGTTACGCCGAAAACCGCGAATCCGATATCGGCCATCCTCGGTTATGAGGTACTCAACCACGATATCGCCAGCAAAGTCGGCCACATCGTCATCTGATTGACGATCGCCCTCAAGCTCGAACTGTCCACCAAGTTCAATTCGCACTCGGTCGTCAAGAAACTGCTGGCTCAACTGCACCTGCAGCTCGGTTCGCCCCTCCGGCCCCTCCTCGCCAATCTCCTCATACGACTCGATTTCGAATGCAAGATCCAGCCGGGGCACAACCCGCGCCGATATTATGTTCAACTGTCGACTCAGCAAACGTGCAGCGCTGCTTCGTGCCCCAGAGCTCACCGCCGCGCCCTGGTCAAAGCCGGTGAACTCCTCACCAAGAAACTGGTTGAACACAAGCAATGCGAATGCCTGGCGATTTCGCTCGGCCTCGTTCTCGTTCACCTGCTGGAGTCTGTTGTAGACCGTTCCTGCCAGTGCTCCCCGTTCGGCCACCGGCATGTCAAGTTGGAAGCTTATCTCAGGCTCACTCATGGCCCCCTGGAGTTCCAACACCACCTGAAACGGCAGTGCTCGACGGTACGAAGCAGTCTCCTGTTCGCTCAGGTAGGCTCCTACCAGACTTGCTGGAGATGTCCGGAGGTTATACTCGGCGGTCACGTTCAGCTGCGCGTCAAACGGATCCCCCACCCAGGTGACGTTACTACCGCCGAGGATCTGAAAATTGCGCCGGACAATGTTCTGGAACGTTAGTTGGTACTCGCCGCCGCTTATGGTGTAAGTACCGGTAAGAGAGGTCTCACCACTGCGCTCTACGGCAAGGCTAAACTGCCCGCCTCCCCGCAAGACCAGCTGGTCCCCGGATGCCGGATCTACCACAATAGTCACCTGGGTGTCGCTGTCCACCTGCACATTAGCCCCAACCTCGAGGCCACCAGCAAGTGGCTGAGGCTCCGCAGTTGCCTCGCGTGCAGAACCGCTCACGGAATCCAGTCCGGATAGGTCATCATCCACAAAACGAATGATTCCGCGGGTTGCATCGAGACCGGCATCTTGTTCCGGCATGACAAACGTGACAGTGCTTCCCGAACGCAGGCCAAGGTTGCCTTCCAGGGTCGCCTCGGTCACCAAGCCTACAACTCGCATATCGGCGTCGAGTAGCACCCGACCATAGAACAGCGGGTTGTCGGCTCTTGTGGTATCAATCGTACGAAACCCTCGGGTGTTTACCTGTACATCAATTTCATGGTTTCCTTGATCAAATTCGGCCGTAATCCTGCCATTTAGGCGTGCTGGCACTCCGCCTGCGTCAGTTATAGTGAAATTGTCAAACTGTACGCCATTGTTGCTCAGCTGGAGCTCCTGACCGTTAATTCCAAAACGGCTACCAAGGCGAGGGAGGCTAAACCCAACGTCATGAAACACAACTTGTCCGGTCAACTCCGGTTCGGCGAGTCGCCCCTCAATCTCCGCTCTTCCGGAGAGATATCCCTGGGTTTCCTCTACCTCGCCCAACGCAAACCCCTCAACATACGCCATTTCCAGCATGGGCATTTCCAAGGTTACACTCATGTGGTCGTCTGGTCGGCTGTACCTGCCCTCCAGGTAGAGATCAGAGATGGAGTCCCGAAGGTTCAACTGAAACGTGAGCAGCTGGTTGGTCGGATCAAGCTCTCCGGAACCCGCCACGACCCCCAAAACTCGCTCGGCATCACTTCTCAGCATA
>PXEI01000221.1 GCA_003564775.1 Spirochaetaceae bacterium | reverse complement strand
TTTCTTCGCCGAGGTTAAATCGGCTTTGTGTGTTGATCGTGTCGTGGAGTTTCGCGGTTTCGGTACCTTTGAGGTGCGTACACGCAAGGGGCGCGAAAGAGCCAGGAATCCGAAGACCGGTGACACTGTCAGCGTTCAGTCGCACGGCGTAGTCGTGTTCCGACCGGGCCGTGAGCTCAAAGAAAGCGTCTGGAGTCTTCGAAGTTCAGCAGATGAGTCATAGTTCCAGCAAAGCTACTACCGCATCTAAGCTCCCCCAGAATCAGGCCGGGAACAACAAGCATTCCAGACTTCGAAATGTGGCGGTCGATTTAGGCCTTATCGCGGCTGCTGCAGTACTTTTTTCTGCCGCATTTCCGAATCCGGTAAACCAACACGGCTTTGGGTTTCTTGGATTTATTGCATTGTTACCTCTGCCGCTGATTGTTCGGCGTGCATCCTGGCGAGTGATTGCGCCTTATGGTTTCGTTTACGGGTTCCTTACGTACTCGCTATTCAACTATTGGCTACTGAACTTCCACCCCCTGGCCATTTTTATTGTTCCGGTCATCTACGCTGTCTATTTCACTGCGTTGTTTCCGGCGCTCAAACTAGCCGATCGTGCATTTCCTCGGTATGGGTTTCTCATACAGCTGTGTTTCTGGCTAGCGTATGAGTACCTGCGTACCCAGTTCTTCCTGGGCTATCCCTACGGAATACTCGGGTATAGCCAGTTTATGGTTTCGCCTCTCGTGCGGGTCTCCGGATTAGTTGGGGTCTGGGGTGTCTCCGCTCTGGTGGTGTATCCATCGTTGTACCTTGGCCGTGCCTTCTTCTCCGGTCTTACTCAACCCCACCGGCGGATTGCGGCTATGGTTCGCAATCAGCCTTTACCTGCGCTGGTGTACCTGGGTGTGCTGGCTGCTGCGTTACTCTACGGAGTTGTGAGCACTGTGGATTACTCAGGAGTACGGCATGTGAGGGCTGCCTTGGTGCAGCAGAACGTAGATCCATGGGACGGAGGACTCGATGCCTACCGTGCATCACTCAACGCCTCGCTGCGACAGAGTTCGGCGGCCCTGGCCGAAGATCCCGAGATCGAAATTGTTATCTGGAGCGAGACTTCATTTGTGCCAGCCATTGAGTATCATACTCGATATCGTGAGCATCAAGAGAGTTACGAACTGGTGCGGGAGTTGGTTGGGTTTCTAAGGCAACAGGACGTTCCCTTTGTGCTTGGTAATGGTGACGGACGCATGGTTCGCAATGAACAGGGAGAACTGGTTCGCGAGGATTACAACGCAGCGTTGGTCTTCGATAATGGGAGGTTTATTGATGTGTACCACAAAATTCACCTCGTTCCGTTTACCGAGCATTTTCCTTACCAGGACGCTCTCCCGTGGATGCACAGATTATTGGTAGAGAACGACACTACTTTCTGGCAGGCCGGGGATGAGTACACCGTTTTTGAGGCGGCCGGTTTCTCGTTCTCCACACCCATTTGCTTTGAGGATTCGTTCGGATACCTTTCCCGCAACTTCGTCAACGCAGGGGCCGAGGTTATTGTGAACCTTACCAATGACTCCTGGGCGCATTCCGTTCCCTCGGCAATGCAACACATGGCGATGGCGGTGTTTCGCGCTGGTGAGACCCGGCGTTCTGTCGTACGAGGCACCAACGGAGGCATGACCTCGGTCATTGACCCGAATGGGGAAATAACGGCCCTGTACCCAGCCTTTGTTGAGGGATATCTGATAGCGGATGTACCGGTGTATACCGAGCGAGACACCTTGTACCTACGCATTGGCGATGCGGTCGCCGTTATTTTGACTTTTGTTGGCTTCGCTTTGCTGGTTCTCTGTGGTATCCGAACGGCGCTTGACAAATCACGAGCAAACCATTGAGAATATCCCTTCAGAGTATCTATCATAACCTACCAAGGAACGTTCCATGCAGAATGCGAGTATATTGATTGTTGATGACGAGGAAATAAATCTTAACTTCTTCGACGTCATGCTAAGTAAACTAGGATTCACCGTGTTCACCGCATCAAACGGAGAGGATGCTCTCGACAGCATTCGTGAAAACCACCCTGACTTAGTGATGCTTGACAACATCATGCCCAAGCTGTCCGGCTGGGAGGTCACCCGCATCGTCAAAAACGATCCGGAGTACGACCATCTCAGGGACACTCCAATTATTATGTTCTCGGCAATGGACGACGTCCAGGACAAGATCGAAGGATTTGAGTTAGGCGTAGAAGACTACATCACCAAACCCTTCAACTTTTCCGAGGTGCTTGCACGGATCAAGGCCGTACTTCGAGATAAGGAACTGGCACAACAAGTGCTTAGGCGGGAGCGTCGAATTGCGCTGATTGAGTCTCTGAACAAGTCTCTTGTACATTTCTCCGGGCGCCTTCAGGGCCCGGTTACCGAGCTCAAGCAGGCGGCCGATACGCTGGATCCCAGTGACACCGAGGCGGTGAAGCGCTTTGTTGCCTTGGTACGCCAGGAGGCTGAGACGACCTTAGGGGCCCTGGCTGAGCTGCAGGCAGAGATCAGCGACCTCGGTGAGCAAGACGAGGAACTCCGGGAAGGTGAGGTCACCGTCGCTGCACTGGATGCCAAGTATCAGAGAAGCTTTACCAAGTTCCGCGAGACCGATCTGGACGAGGTTCAGCGATGATAACGGTCGAGAAGCAACAGGTGCTGGATTTTTTTGCCGAGGGCCGGAAACTGTACAAGCTGATGGAGTTTGAGCAGGCTCGAGATTGTTTTTCCAAAGCTTTGGAGCTTGACCCTAACGACGGGCCCTCAAAGGTTTATTATGGGCGGTGTGCTCATTACATGGAGAATCCGCCACCTGAGGACTGGGACGGCGTGTTCGTAATGAAGACGAAGTAGAGCCATGGCACGAGCTATAGATACGCGCAACGTTCCGCGCACCACAAGTAGAATTGGAGCTCTCAGTAGTCTGAAGGGCACTATGAGGTTTAAGGACTCGGTACGGATCAGCGGCCGCTTCGAGGGTGAGATATCGGCTGGCGGTTTTCTTTACATAGACGCAGGCGCTGAAGTCATTGCCAATGTTTCGGCGGAAACGGTCACCATTGCAGGGGTTGTTCGCGGGAATATTTTTGCCTCAGGAAATCTTGAGATGCTCGCCGGTGGCAAGGTCTATGGGAACGTGCAGGCTGCGAAACTACGCATTGCTGACGGAGTAGTTTTTGAGGGGACGTGTGAGATGCTCAAGAATCCCAACTCGGTGGACGTGTTTGCTGCTCCAGCCGAACAGCTAAAAGAATCAAGCAGAACTCTGTATTGACATTTGAGCGGTGAGCGAATATATTAATGGGGTGAGGGAGTTTTCGCCCTCTCGCAATCCTTACACCGCTTCGACGTTAATTCTGCACAAGTTTTGCATAAAACTGTATTGATAGCGTGTTGGCGTCCGTCGCACCATTATGCGAAGTAAACCGGAAACACATCACGGAAACCGTAGAGCCTGCCGCACATCTGTATTGGTACGAGACCGAGCGGGCATCCCGAACGGAAAAGATTCAAAACACCGCGGAGAATCCTGTACATGAATAGTGACAACACCAAAGCTGAAGAATCGGCTTCGACTGAGAATGGGCGGAACGAGAACGAAGCACGTGCTCGTAAAGCGCCTCGCAAGAAAAAGGTTCGCGTTGCCCTGATAAAGGATAGTGAGAACGAGAAAGGCAACGAGAATCCTGGCGCAGATAACGGCGCTGACCCCCACGCCTCGAACGGCATTTCCCCTGAGTCCGGCCAGGACTTGAATGAGTCGCTCGACTTCAATGAAAGCAAACCCGAAAGTGATGAAGA
Source organism: Spirochaetaceae bacterium (assembly GCA_003564775.1). Classification (GTDB taxonomy): domain Bacteria; phylum Spirochaetota; class Spirochaetia; order DSM-27196; family SLAA01; genus SLAA01. The sequence continues at coordinate 1,552 of PXEI01000221.1, read as the reverse complement.
CCGAGCTTCCGGCCCAAAGCAGCGTGGCTCGCATGACCGCTTTGGAATGTGGACCGGGAATCTCAGTGCCGACCAGCTTAAAGATAGCAAGACATTAAGCATTAATGATCTGACGCGGCTCAACATGAAAGAGCTGCGGAAAGTAGCCGCTCGGATTGGAATTGCACAAGAGAATCTGCTGTCATTGAAGAAGCAGGAAGTGATTTTTGCCGTACTCAAGGCTCATACAGAGAAGAACGGTACGATCTACGCCTACGGCTCCTTAGAGATTCTTCCGGATGGCTACGGATTTCTTCGGTCCCCACAAAACAGTTACTTGCCCGGGCCTGACGACATCTATATCTCGCCTTCCCAGATTCGTCTTTTTAACCTGAAGACCGGGGACACCGTATACGGGCAGATTCGCCCTCCTAAAGAAGGGGAGCGATTCTTTGCCATGTTGCGCGTGGAGAGTGTCAATTTCGACAATCCTTCGGTGGCTCAGACCCGCATTCCTTTTGATAATCTCACGCCCCTGTATCCGGATCAGCGTCTCAACATGGAGATGCGCAATAAAGATTCATCAACACGAATGATCAATTTGTTCTGCCCAATCGGGAAAGGGCAACGCGGTCTGATAGTGTCGCCCCCGCGCACCGGTAAAACAGTATTGTTGCAGAAAATTGCCAACGCCATTACTGCCAACCACCCTGAGGTCTTCCTCATTGTTCTGCTTATTGACGAGCGTCCTGAAGAGGTCACCGATATGCAGCGGAATGTGCAGGCGGAAGTAGTGTCGTCAACCTTTGACGAACAGGCAACCCGGCATGTGCAGGTTGCCGAGATGGTGCTGGAAAAGGCTCGGCGTCTGGTTGAACACAAACATGATGTTGTGATTCTGCTTGACTCCATTACCCGCCTGGCCCGCGCCTATAACCAGACCGTACCGACTTCGGGAAAGATTCTCTCAGGTGGTGTAGACTCCAATGCGCTGCACAAGCCTAAGAGGTTTTTTGGTGCGGCTCGTAACATTGAAGACGGTGGAAGTTTAACCGTTGTTGCTACCGCGCTCATTGAGACAGGTAGCCGCATGGACGAGGTGATCTTTGAAGAGTTCAAAGGCACCGGTAACATGGAAATAATACTTGATCGAAAGCTGGCCGACCGGCGACTTTTCCCTGCCATTAACATTAAGCGTTCCGGAACCCGGCGCGAAGACCTGCTTTTGAGCGAGGAAGAACTGCAGAAGATGTGGGTGTTGCGCAAGGTGATTAACCCCATGGACGATGTCGAGGTCGTTGAGCTGCTCGTTGACAAAATGCAAAAAACTGCGAATAATGAGGCCTTCCTTCGCTCGATGAACACATCGGGCATGGGTGAGTAACAGGAGTAGAGCAACATGAAAGAAGGAATTCATCCTAGTTTTCGTGAGGTAGTGTTTAAGGACACTGCATCCGGTACAATGTTTTTGAGCCGTTCCACCGTGGCAACCAAAGAAACGGTTACCTATGAGGGTAAGGAGTATCCACTCTATCAAGTGGAAATCTCCAGCGCATCGCACCCCTTTTACACC
>PXEI01000350.1 GCA_003564775.1 Spirochaetaceae bacterium | reverse complement strand
ACCTATGATGCAGATGACAACTCAGCGCTTCTCTTTGGTGTAGACGCTTCTGTTGACGTTGGTGTAGGTACGGTAATGGTTGAGGTCGTCTACGGCACCGACCGCGGCAGTGGCTCAGACGCCGGTGACATTGGTTTTGGTCTTGCATTTAGCTCAGACCAACTCGTAGAAGGTCTAGACGGAACCTTTGGTGTCAGCGTTACCATCTTTGGTGATGACGGCGAAGACGCTTTCGACGCAGGCACTGAAGAAGATCTTCAGTACGGTTTCGGTGGTAGTATTGACTACGCCGGTCTCGTATGGGCAGACCTCTCCTTCGTTGGTGGTGCTGGCGACGTCTATGACGACGTCAAAGTTCTTGGTATGGGTCTTGGATCCGATGTCAATGACTTCCTCTCTGTTGGATCCGGCCTTGTCCTCTTCCTTGGTGATGGCGACCTGAACGACGATGAAGTGATGCACAACGCAGAAGTCTACCTTCAGTTTAGCCCAGGTGCAGTGACCTACACCTTTGGCTACTTCTGGTACAACGAAGACGCACTGCTTGGTGCATATGACCTGAACACTCCGACTGCTGACTACAGCAATGTATACTTCACTGCTGGAGCAAGCTTCTAATAGAGCTTGAACCGACAGAACGTAGAAAGGCTGCCCTGAAAAGGGCAGCCTTTTTTCGGTGGTGCGCCCGGCAGGGCGCACCTACACTGCGTGAACTTATTATGCTAACGGATACGTATGGTAAGCTTCCTAAAACCTGAACTCTACCGCATGCCTGTCTGCCGGGCGTCCGCTCAGGTCACGTATCGGAACGTTAATAACTGCTGTTCCGTACTGGGGAAACCGTCCACGGTACACCAAATATCCGCCGTCGGTTGAACCGCTTTCAATCTCAAGCGTGTTCGGTGGAAGGGTCTCGTTGATGAGGTTTTGTCTTCGACGGGTGTGAACGGTGGACGAACCAAGGTCCTGATCCTGTTGTTCCCAAAACAGCCCAAAATGAAAGCGGTTTTGGGGGCGGGCTACACGCCCCTCGTACGAGAGTTCTATACGACTATGTTCAATCTGAAAATAGGTGTCACTCTTTGACTCAAGTTCAAGATCAAATACAATAAAGCGTTCGTTGAGTACGCGATCCGGCGCAATAAAGGTATTGTTGCGACCACCGTAAAGCGCCTTAAGGTAGGCTTCATCCATGAACTCTATGCGAATACTATAGTCGTCCGTCTCAATACGCTGTACCGGCTCGCTTTGTACTACAAGCGGGTCAAGCGAAGTGCACGAAAGCAATAACAGCGTTACTGCCGCAATTGAGGTAGCGCCTCGGATACCTGTGAGAAGAAACTGTTTCATAAGTGTTTAGCTCCATAAGCGATATAGGGTTTTTGTCTAAGAGAAGTATAGCTCAAAGAGTCCGTCGGAGAGAAGGCTCTGAACGAGTCATTGAAGGCGGCACCAGAAGCGGCAGTCCCTGAACTGTACCAAGTACCGGATTGGGACAAAGTGATAGCATTTTGCTATCACTTTGCCTACAGCATGTTTTGCGAGCACCCTTCCCCTCTCGATGCTGAATAGAACTTGTTCAACCCAGATGGCCATTGTATGCTTTTGCAATGAGTGTTGTTAACGTCCACGAAGCGCGGGCGCATTGTTATTGCGCCTGACTTCGACGAGATTCCGGCAGAGTTTGGTGAGTATCTCTGATGGTGAAGGTGCTACTCGACACCCATGCCTGTCTCTGGATCCTGGCCGACGACCCACGGCTTACGGCCGGAATGCGAGACGCTTTCACCGATCAACGCAACCAACCATTACTCAGCATGGCAAGTGTTTGGGAAATCTTCATCAAGGTTGCCAATGGAAAGCTGCAGCTGCCCGGCGACGCCCAGAAGTTCCTGGATGAACACATTCACCGTGACGGCATTGAGTTGCTCCCGGTCCGCTATTCACATACGGCAGCGTTGCTTGACCTGCCGAAAATACATCGAGATCCCTTTGATATGCTTATTATCGCGCAGGGGATACTAGAGCGAGTACCGATCATGAGCAGCGACGCGGTCTTCCGTGAGTACGGTGTTGAGGTAATTTTACAGATCCGGGTCAGCCCCGACTGGGATCTTGCGGTGCCCTGCAAAGCTGACGTGTCTTTCCAGAGCGCTGTGTACGATGACAAGGGAGCAAGCTGGGTTGGCATTGGACTTGGTTCACAACCGGTTGATTTCTTTTCCCTTGGTTCTGGACTTGTCCTCTACGTAGGTGCTATGACCTACACCGTTGGCTACTACTGGCTCAACGATGAAGACTTTGTGAGTGGCGCAGAAAAAGATTCGGCTCTGGGGGGCTGTATCTGGGGCTTTCTGATGCCGTAGATAACAGTGTTTTAGAAATCGAGCTCGAACGTGGCGTGTTCAACGGGCCTGCCAGCGCAGGCGCGAGCCAGATCTCGCTGAGTTGAAGCAGTTTTCATTAGTCACTTCACAAATTGTTATTGAATGAACAATTTAGGATAGTATCATAAGGGCGGATATTTTTCCGCATGGAACGTCGGAGACTCAAAGGACACAAAGAGAGGCCAGTATGAGAAGAACAGCTGAGGAGGCACAGCAAACCAGGGAGGCGGTGTTCCAGGCCGGGCTGCGGGTATTCTCGCGCAAAGGCTTTGAGGGGGCTACGCTTGCCGACGTTGCCAGGGAGGCGGGGGTTACACGTGGGGCCATTTACTGGCACTTCAAGAACAAGGAAGCCTTCTTTGAGGAGGTTGTGGGAAGACTTGAGCGCTTCTACGACGACCTGCTGAGTGATCCGGGCATGCGAGACGACCCAACGGTAGAGGCGGTCTGTAGGGCTGTGCGAACAATACTGGAGCGGTTCTGCAGTGACGATCTGTACCGGTCTATGCAGATACTGGCAGTCCGCGGGTTGCTTCACGCCGGGACAAACCCGGATCTGGACTCCCAGATCTCGCAGCGCTTTGAGCGCGACAGTCCCGTTCTGCAGCGAGCCGGGGCGGACCTTGCGCATTTGGCGCGCGTAGGACTCCCGGAACCGCTGGTTCCGCTGCGCGCTTATTTGTTTGGGGTGTTCATTGCCCTTTCTCTCCGCGATCACAGCCCAGGTGATACCGAGCTTGAGTCGTACATTGAGTTTCTGAGGGGGGCCTTGAGCCGTGTCTGCCTCTGTGGTTTACTTGACACGGAGCGTGCTTTACCAGTATACATACACACGTGTATGTAAAAGTGAGAGATCTTTTTCCTATTCGTGTGCTTTGAGGAGATTCCCATGACATATCCTTTTACGGTCAAGTGGCGCGCGGCGCTGGGGCGCACGGTGGCTGTGGCCTCCACCGCCTTGATCTTTGTTCTTGCAGGCTGTGCAGACGACGCTTTGGAGGTTGGACGCAGCATTGGTGAGATTCATGAGCAGGAGGGCATTCCTGTAGGAACGCGCGAGCTGCAGCCGGAATCTTTTCGGAGTTACCAGCGCTTTACTGCATCGCTCAGCGGAGTTGCAGAGTCAACCGCAAGTGCTATGGTTGCCGATGTTGTGGCGGAGCTGCTGTTTGAGGTGGGTGAGTACGTGGAACGTGACACCGTGGTGGTAACCTTTCCTACCGACAACCCGGCGGTGAACTATGAGCAGGCGCGGGTGGGCTATGAGAACGCGCGCACCTCGTTCACGCGGGTGAACCGCCTGCATGAAAGCGGCAACCTGCCCCAGCAGGCTTTTGACGACGCCAAGGCGCAGTATGAGGTGGCACGGGCAAACTGGGAGGCGGTGCGGAACACCGTGCGCGTGCGGGCTCCGATATCGGGCTACATCACCCGCATTCATGTGAGTGAGTCCGACAACGTAAAGCGCGGCGACGCCTTGTTTGCGGTGGCTGAGTACGGGCAGCTGCGCGCTACGGTCTGGGTGTCCGACAGGCAGATCTCAAGCATTGAGGTTGGGCAAACGGCACGCGCCACCTGGCAGTCTACCGAGCTTGACGGGGAGGTGGTTCGCGTGGACATGGCCATGGATGAGACTCGCAAGGCCTTTGCGGTGCGCGTGCTCTTTGACAACCCTGACCGGCGTGTCCCCAGTGGTGTAACCGCCTCGGTTACTATTGAGACTTACCGCAACGACAACGCCCTTGTTCTGGACTTTCAGGAAGTGATTGAGACCGGCGAGGGCAGTTTTGCCTTTGTGATTGAAAACGGGAGCGCGGTGCGCGTGCCGCTTCAGATTGCCCGCCGGCAAGGGACGCGGCGTGAGGTGAGCTCCGGGTTGAGCGCTGGTGAGCACATTATCTCAGAAGGTGTGCACCGCGTGAGTGACGGCGCGCGCGTGCGGGTGGTGGACAACGACTCCCAGAGCGGCGCGCAATGAACATACCTGAACTGTCCATTCGCCGTCCTATCATGGTGACCATGTTTCTGGCGGCACTGCTGCTTACCGGTATTATTGGTTACCGTTCGCTCGCGCTGAACTACATTCCGGATATAGACATACCGGTTATTACGGTTCAGACCATCTATCCCGGGGCGGGACCAAGTGAGGTAGGCACCCAGGTAACGCAGGTCATTGAGGATGAGATCAGCACCGTCAGCGGCATTAACGCCATTACCTCCTACAGCCTGGAGAACGCCTCTATCATTATCATTGAGTTTGGCCTGCACAAGAACCCCGACATCGCTAATCAGGAGGTCAAGGACAAGGTAGAGGTAGTACTGAACGATCTCCCAACTGCGGCACAGACTCCGGTCACGCAGAAGTTCGATATCACCGCAATTCCGGTTATAACGCTCATGCTCTCCGGAGATATCCCGGATGTAGAGCTTGGTCTGCTGGCGCGTACCACGGTGCGCGACGCGCTCTCACAGGTGCCGGGAGTAGGCAACGTGGAACTGCAAGGGGTGCGCGAGCGGGAGATTCACATAGAGTTTGACAACCGCACCGTGTTTGAAAACAGCATCAGCCTGCCACAAGTCGCGCAGATCCTCTCTGCGGCAAACATGGATATGCCAGCCGGTAACATTCGCGACGGGCGCTCTGACCTGCCGGTGCGGCTGGCCGGGCGCTTTGACTCGGTAGCGGATCTAGCCGAGCTAGAGATTCCCACCGCGGCCGGACTGCGCCCGCTGTCGAGCATTGCCACGGTTCGGGACACCGGAGAACGCGTGCGGGTACGCACCACGCTCTTTGACAACGAGGCCGCGGTGCGCAGTGAAAACACGGTACTGCTGAGCGTGCTCAAGGCGCCTGACGGCAACACCGTAGATATCGCCCTGGGAATTAGAGATCAGCTCCAGGGCCTGACGGAGCAGCTCCCGGCGGGCGTGGATCTTCGCATAGTGAACGACCAGTCTATTGAGATTGACGACACCATTGCCGATACGCTCCTGAATATCTTTCTGGGAATTGCGTTGACCTCGCTGGTACTGGTGCTGT
>PXEI01000184.1 GCA_003564775.1 Spirochaetaceae bacterium | reverse complement strand
CGTCTACGCGCAATAGGAGCAAGCACGAATCAAAGCGTGTATTTTCAGTCACAGGTAGCCGGTGGCAACTCAAATGAACCTGCAGATCTCACCTACACCACCCCTCCGGCAACACATCTCGTCGTACCGGATAGCGGCGGACTCTTTGCACCTCAGGTGCTGGGATCGTCTACGGAACTAATCCCATATGGCGCTGCAAACGATACCATTGAATTTAGCTATAACCCGGAGGGCGATCTCGAATACGTATCCGCCTACGCAGAGTTCGATGAGCTGCTCGACTCGGCTTTCGTTGCACTGGATGGGCTCACGCGCATTCAGTAGTCCGGTTCGCCGCCACAACTCCGAACACTCTACACTTTCAGTCCCGGTGTAACCTTATAGACAATTGTTTAATTATCTATTTCCGTATCATCGGGTGCAAAATGTAGTCAGACCACCCACACCATGCGATCCATATCCAATCACACGCGAAGGGCGTGAAGATACCGCGCGCAGCATCGCTTAGTCATCTGAGAGCACCGGGCGAGAACCTATGTGCTCCGGTCGGAAAGCAGGTCTCAGCCGCCCGATAGGAGGGCGAGTTGAAATGCAACAGAAGTCCGCATTGGTGCTTTCTCTGCCTCATATCTATGGTTCTTTTGGCTCTATCTGCGTGTTACTGGCAAGCTCCGAACGATGGAACCGGCAATCTAGCTGTTAATGTCACAACTCCACGCCCGGAGTGAGGTGCCTCGCACGGCCGGATTCACGGGTTAAACTATGAGGGCCCGGCAGAGTTCGCGATCCTGGTCATAGAAGAAGCCGTGTTTCGAGGGCCCGACGGCTATGCTTTGCTGAGCTACATGATGGATGAACAGGAAGGCGAGGAAGACGACGCCTGGCTGGTTAATCTGGAATCCTACCGCAAAATGCACCACCGAGAAATTTCCCTAAGTGTCAGCAGCAGTGGCAGTGTCACCTTCCCCGGACTCACCGGCGGGCGGAGCTATACCGTGATTGCCTGGGTCTGGGCGAAGGAGTACATCGGCGGCGAAGAATGGGTGGATCACGAGGCAATGGATATTAACCGTGTCACCGTATCCGCCGGACAAACCAGCTCTGTAAACCTTAGCCTGGGAGACCAGTATCACAAGTTCTTCAGCTATATGCTGGGATACGGAATGCCGGTTGTTCAGGTTTTGCCGACGTTCTATGGGTCGGTTGAGGCGGATGAAGGCGAGAGTCTGTTATTCGGGATAGATTTCGTAGCGATTAGGTCCCTCGGTCAGGTTGACGGGGGATACAGGCATCATATCTACATGTTTCCCGGAAACACCATGGTAGATCTCACAAAGACCTACGACTCCAAGACCGTAGGTGGAGGGCGTCTCCGGAGTCATCATGATACCTTTGCTGAGCTCATTCTGGTAACTGCCGAGCCTTTGCTCTTTGAGTGGGTAGACACCCACGTGCCGATATCCGAGTTTCGGGGAGCATTTGCTCCAAGAGTAGAAAGAGCCAGCATATCTACCGAGTCTCAAGTGTTTCAATCCATATGGGAAGGAGATAACAACTCCGTAACGCTCTATCCCTTGTTCTCCACCCAAAACCCCGACATTCAGTTCTCCATAGACGGTTTCAGCGGCGGTGCCAGTTGGAGCACCGACTTTCCTCTCTGGTGAAAACATAAAATTCCCAATGAATGACGCTTCGTCACTATATTTTCTGACTATTTTGCTATAGTAGTTCCGAGTAGGCAGATACCCCGGTAGTGCGTACTCCCATGTTAGGTCAAGCGCCGGGTGACGATATCGGCATCTCCCCGTTCTCCGGAATGCCGGTATCATGGGAGGTGAGCTCATGAGTACCGTTGGCTCCGGCAGGTGCAGCCGGACATTTCTGGTAGTTCTCTTTGTCGCGACCGCTTTCTTTGTGAGCGCGTGTTTCGCGCCCACCGACGGTGCAGGTGTTGGGAGTTTAGAGTTAGTCGTCGGCACCGCAAACACCAGCGCTGCGGAGATATCGGCCATGCAGAGCTCCGGTTCATCTTTGCGGCGGTGGTTGATACGTTGTTGATATCACGCTACCGGACGCAGATTGAGGCCGTCTACGACCTTCTTGTGGTTGATGCGGTTTTTGAGGCCGGGATCTTCCCCGACCTTTCACGGCGCGATATCTACGGCGAGCTTGGGCTTGAGCTGCCGCCAGCCGAGATCCTCCGAGCCAATTTCTACGGCTTGGCTCACAACCGGGCCGCGGCAACGTCGCGAGAACGAGGTTCCTTCAGTTTTGACGGTTTGCCTGCGAATCGTAGCTACATGGTTGTTGTAGAGATCTATGAACAGGACGCAAACGAGGTCTGGAGCTCCAACATCGATATTGGAGAGGCTACGGTGGTTGCTGGCAGGTCACATTCGGTTGCGCTTGAGCTGCAGCCCGAACGGGCGGTGCTCTACAGCGCTTTTGCACGGCGATACGGTGTACCGGTGCTCCGGGTCTATCAGGCCGGTGGAAGCTGGGTACGGAGCTCCGATCAAACGGAGATCAATCCATTTGGCGTGGTGGTGGAGTACCTTGGGTACTTCAGAGGACGACATCGGCATCAGCTGGTCTTTTTTGAAGAGGGCGTGAGTATAGACCGCGAGGCAGCCTTTGACCCAGATCGTCCCACCGGCGGACGGGCAGCAGTACGCAACGGAGGGGTGCTTGAGTACCGGGTAACAAGTGATGCGTTTCTCCTGTTCGACTGGCCAGCATTGCTTGCAGTTCCGGAAGAGGATCTGAACCGCGGTATCACCTGGCTGGGAGGAACGAACGTGTACAGCAACACCCGATTCTTCGAATCGCTCGATCTGGGACTTGAGGCTCCTGAACCAAGCTCTGTCGCGTACTTTAACATAGTCGGTGAGGATTTCGAAAACACACCCCGTTATGAGGGGGATCTATGCTTCGACCTGAGCGAAGGTTTTGACCCGCAGGCGTCCGCTCTTGAATGCACTCAAGGTGGACAGTAGATTTCAGCACGGAAGGCTGTAGTGTCGCATCCTTTTGTGATGATTTCTATGTCTATAAATTAACGAATGGTAGTATCATATAAGGGGTACGGTAGGCAGACTGCCGCCCACAGAAGGAGAGACCGAGATGAAGAGCCGTGGTGTTCTCACTGTTTTGGGGTGTATTTTTCTTTTGGCCGGGACGAACCTGTGGGCTCAATCGAATGAGTTCATAGATGCAGTTCTGGCGGAGGAACAGATGAGCTACGGCAGCGCAGCGTATCTACTACTTGCCTCGGCTGGCCGCATCAGCGCAGACGCCGGGCCTCGTGAGGCGATTGAGTACCTGGAGAGTCAGGGTCTGGGCTTGGCGGACAAGATACAGGACTCTACCATCAGCCTCGGTGAGTACTCATTCCTGGTGATGCAGGTATACGGAATCCCCGGTGGTCTGATGTACCGGGTGCTCCCCGGCCCCCGCTACGCCACCCGTGAGCTTGCCCACCGCGGCATCATCCAAGGCCGCTCATACAACACCATACGCCTGTCTTCCGAGCGCGGCATGCGCATTCTGGGCCGTGTGCTGCAACTGGATGAACGAGGTCTGCTATGAACCTGCACAGTACGCGGCGCTTAAGCTGGTGTTGGCTGCTCACCGCTGTGTTTCTTATCGCAGGCACCCTGCAGCTTTCTGCCGCAGAGGGTGACTGGGGTGTCACTGTGGATCTTGAGGCAACCGGTCGTGTAGAAGAAGACGAGTGGTCGGATGCCGAAACCACCTTCAGCCTAAACACCGCATTGTGGACACGTACCCTGCTCCCTACACCGGATCGGCCCGGGGCCACGCTGGAGCTTGCCACGCAACTCGGATACCTGTACACGGACGACCGCCCCTACCTCTTCGATGTAGACCTTTTCCGCCTTCGCGGAGTGTATCCCACCCTGATAGCAGGGCGCGCAGGACTCCTTGAGCAGACCTTTGGGCGCTATCGCTTCAGCGACCCGTCCGGCCGTGTGCTCAGCCACCTTGCAGATGGATTTGGCATGGGAGTGCGATATCCGTCCTGGAACCTGAATTTTGGCTTTTCTACTACGGCCTTTCAATTGAATCCCAGTTCCAGCATTCGAATGACTGATGCCGATGTCGCGGATGCGGATGATTCAGACCTGCGCTTTGGCCCGGGACGCGGAATAGGTATGATAGAGCTGGGCATTCCAGAGCTCCTTGGCGCGCACGGTCTGCGGGTAGGGCTCACCGCGCAAACTGACCTCCGTTCTCCGGAGCTGGATGATGAGACCATAGACTCGGTCTACTACACGCTGGTACTCGCGGGACCTGTGGTTGGGGCACTCTACTACGACCTCAATGCAACACTGATGCAGGCACGCTCTACTGTCGGCACCGAGGAAGAGGACACGCTTGGTGTCCAGGCAGGAGCCCGCCTCAGGTACTTTGCTGAGCAGTTCCTCTCCTCCCGAGCAGTCCTCAGTGTGCTGTACGCGAGTGGAGACAAGGATGACAACATCTCAAGGTTCCGTCCCATTAGTCGAGGAAGTGCTGGCACCGTTTTTACTGAGAAGATTGAAGACCTCGTCGTAACTGAACTGGGCTTCTCTCTCCGCCCATTTTCCGCCATGGGAAACGGAGCCGCCGCGGGAATACAAACAGGCGTAAACTGGAAGAGCTTTTTCAAGGCAACCGAGCTCACCGCGGACGATACCGCTAATCTTGGCGTGCTGGAGCCCGGTGAAGGACAGTGGTACGGAAACGAGATTATGCTGAGTATCTCCGCCCGCATCTTTGCCGACCTTGGCATTGGCCTCAGCGGCGGCGTGTTCCTCCCCATTACTAGCGAGGATCTTGGTGTGTTCGGCAAAGATGCCGAGGCCGAGTATTTCGGCAGATTTGAAATCTCAACCGGTTTCTAGGAGGTTGCTATGAGCTACCGAACATATACACAGGGAATTCATCGACGTCACGGAGTTGTTCTCCTGACGCTTCTTTTTGCGCTGACGGCCATCACACCCGCTGCCGCACAACAGCAACCGGAAGCACGGGTGCTGAGCTTCAGTGGCCGGGCAGAAATGCGAACGACCCCGGCCGCAGCCTGGACACCGCTTGAAGTCGGCATGCAGTTACCTCTTGGGGCCACCGTTTCCACCGGATTCGGCGCTTCCGCAGAACTGGAAATTGGTCCGGCCGTGCTTGAGGTGCGGCCCTTGAGTCGCCTGACCATAGAGGAACTTGTGGAACGCGAAGGCCTTGTTGAGAGTGATCTCTTCCTGCAGGTAGGGCGTGTGCGAGCAGATGTCCGCACCACCGTAGACCGCCAGAGTGAGTTCCGGCTGCGCAGCCCGGTTGCCACCGCTGCCGTGCGCGGCACCAGCTTTGAGTTTGACGGCGTCAACCTCAACGTAGAAACCGGCAACGTCCGCATCTCCAACCAGTTCGG
>PXEI01000278.1 GCA_003564775.1 Spirochaetaceae bacterium | reverse complement strand
TTGCCGTCATGAACCTTCATCGTGAGCCAGGCTACTGGAGAACTCGGTTGTCTGGAGAAACTCGATGAAAGACGAACTCACCACGGAAGAGCGCGAGTTGCTTGAGTCCTGGGAGAAAGTGAGCGAATGGCAGTCCGTGGCAGATGCCGAGTTACTGGACCGCTAGCGCCAGGCCGCCAGAAACACGGCGCGCACGGACAAGCGCAGCAATATCCGGATCAGCAGCCCCGACTGCGACTAAGGAACTGCTACAAGCCCGAGCGCTGCGCCAGGGCATCCCCTACCAGACGCTCATGGCCAGCATACTGCACCAGTATGTGCATGGGACGTTGGGGGAGCGGCAGACTTAGATCAACGCTGTAGCGCGCTCAGCTCCTCGCGGACCACGCGTCGCAGGTCAGCTTCTATCCGTTCCCCCTCCATCACCCGGCGCAGGGTGTCGTTGATCAGGGTCTGGTAGCCACGCTCACCGGCCAGGGCCTTGAAGTGCTCGACAATGGCGGCATCGAGCATGATATTGATCCGCTGCTTGGTGATCCTGGCCCGAACGGCCTGCTGCCACTGTTCTCGGGTGGCATCGACCCCGCCAATGCGAAAACGCCCGCGATCGAAATCGCTCTGACCCAGCGGCGGTGCGTCATCCAATGGCGGCATTTTTGAAGAAGAGCTCTGTTTCATGGCTGGTGGCCTTTCTCATTGAAATCACTCGAATGCAGTCGTCGGACTCGACATGGACGATCAAGACCACCAGAGCATCAAGCAGCCCCACGGCAATCATCCGTTCCTCTCCGTAGTCTTCTCGAACGTCCTCGAACAGTAGAAGAGGACCAGCAAAGACTCTTTCAGCATCACGAAAATCCAGGCCGTGCTTGTTCAGGTTGTTCTGGCGCTTGGCTTCGTCCCAAATCAGGTCCATTTCTGAATTATACATATTTTTATCTTCACAGGTCGTGGCAGTTCGTGGCAGATGTCGAACTGTTGGACCGCTACCGCCAGGCCGCGCGGAATTCGGCGCGCAAGGACAAGCGGGTCAATATCCGCATCAGCAGTCAGGATCTGAAGCTACTGGAAGCCCGCGCCTTGCGCGATGGCATTCCCTGTCAGACGCTGATGGCCGGAATCCTGCACAAGTATGTGCATGGGGCGTTGGGGGAGCGGTAGCGCGTGTCATTGATCAGCGTCTGGTAACCGCCCTCACCGGCCAGCGTCTTGGAAGTGTTCGACCACGGCGAATCCATGTCCGCCACTAATCCAGTAGCCTTGCAGGTGCATCCATGCTTTCGTGAAGCACACGCACAACCAGCACCTCTGAGGCTCGCACTTTGTAGAGGACCGCATGATGCTCGACCTGTAACCGGCGATACTCCGGAAGAACATGGGTGTAGTCGGCGCCCAGTGTCGGATGATGAATCAGCCGTTGCATCCCCTGGTCCAGTTGATCCAGATATCTGTCCGCCTGGTCCACACCCCACTTTTCGCTGGTGTACACCCAAATTCCGATGAGGTCTGACTCGGCTTTGGGCGTGACATGCAGGTGGCGCACTATTTGGCAGCCTTCATCCGCTGCCGGCCAGCTGCCTTGACAGCTGAAATATTCAACGGCCTGGGCTCGCCGCTGGCCTCACCCTCCAACAGCGCCTCGCGCAGGGTGGCAAGGCGCTCCTGAGCCTGCTGATCTCGCCGAATCAGATGGCGGATGTACTCGCTGTCGTTGCCGAAGTGACCGCCTTCAATCTGAGCTTTCACCCAGTCGTCCTGCTGCTCAGTCAGCGTGATGGTTTTCCGGTGCATGCTCATGGCAGTTCCTCCGATGGCTGGATAGTGTGACATTATCATACTCACCGAGTGCGCCACATCGCGCAAGGACAAGCGCGTCAACATCCGCATCAGCAGCCAGGATCTGGAACTGCTGCAAGCCCGCGCCTTGCGCGAGGGCATGCCCTACCAGACGCTGATGGCCAGCGTTCTGCACAAGTATGTGCATGGAGCGTTGGGGGAGCGGTGCAGCAGCCAAGCCGTTGATAGGCCTGCATGCGAGGTTGTAAACTTGGGCTCCCAAGTGAGGAAGGTAAAATGTCCGAATCAGCAACGACAGGCAATCACCCAGTGCCAAGCCAGGCCTCATTGCGCCAACTTGGCTTGCGGGAAATCAAGCTGTGGGTACCCGATACCCATCGGCCGGGTTTCAAGGCGGAACTTCAACGACAGGTACGCCAGGCAGAGCGTTCCGTTGAGTATGATGATGACCTTGAATTCATTGAACAAGCCGCCGACTGGAGTGAATGATTAGGCGCGGTGATATTGTCACCGTTGCGGCCCCCGACGACCAACCCTGCCCTGTCTTGCCGGGCCCCCGGCTCGGGGCCTGGCCCGGACTGGATTCGGGCGCCGGGCGGCTACCACGACGCAACGGATGAGTACAGATTGATGGGGTACTGCTCTTCACTCAGGCCGCTCGGGGAGTCACCTCCCGGTCCAATCTTTCGGCCAGGTCCAGCGAGGTCTTTTCCAGATCGTAGTGGCTTTGCAGGTTGAGCCAGGACTGGGCATCAACCCGAAAATACCGGCCCAGGCGAAGGGCGGTATCCGCGGTAATCCCGCGCTTGCCATGCACGATTTCGTTGATCCGACGCGGCGGAACGCTGATGGCCTTGGCCAGAGCGTACTGGCTCAAGCCGAGGGGCTTCATGAAATCTTCGAGCAGGATTTCGCCAGGATGGATGGGTGAAATCGGTTCCAGGGTCATCTGAGTCTCCTAGTGGTAGTCCACAATCTCCACATCAAAAGCATGCCCATCGCGCCAGACAAAGCAGATCCGCCACTGGTCGTTGATCCGAATGCCGTGCTGGTGACTACGACTGCCTTTGAGTTTTTCCAGCCGGTTACCCGGTGGCACGCGAAGAAAGGCCAACTCGACGGCGGCATTGAGCTGTAGCAGCTTGCGCAGCCCAACGCGCTGGATATCGGGCGGCAGATGCCTGGAACGCCGGGTCCGAAACAGGTTTTCTGTTACCTGGTCAGCGAACGACTGGATCATCAGTGCAATAGTAACGAGACCCGATAATATCGTCAACCGTTATGACCGCTTGCCATGTTCGGATTACTGGCCAGTACCACTCTCATCTGCCGCTTCGAGCCCATCTCATGCGCTGCTCGACCCGGCATGTTCTGCCATCGGATGGCAAAGGGGGCCGGGACGAGAGGATGTCCAGTGGGTCATGCCGCGCGCCCCACATCACGCAAGGACAAGCGCGTCAACATCCGCATCAGCAGCCAGGATCTGGAACTGCTGCAAGCCCGCGCCTTGCGCGAGGGCATTCCCTACCAGACGCTGATGTCCAGCATCCTGCACAAGTATGTGCATGGAGCGTTGGGGGGGAGCGGCGGGCCCTGAGGTCTCGGCTCGGGGGCCGGGACGACAAACCATCGGGCAGGGGCGACAAACCCGGGCCCGACTTTGGTCAAACAGCAAGCGGAACCATCAGCTGAGACGCAGCAACTCCTCGCAAAACCTTGTCGGTGTGACGATTCGTGCTCGTTGATAACTTCCCAGTTCCAGCAATCCTGCCCGGTGATCCCCGGTCACGAGCGCATCGGCCTGGCCAGCTTCGGCCAATGCCAAAAGAAACGCATCGTGCGGATCGCGAACTACGCCTTGGTCTTGCGCAGGCAGATCAACGAGCGTTGTTCGCTGCAGATTGTTGATCAACGCCCCGACTCGGTGCCCCTGCAGGATGCGCTGGAGCTTGGGATAGCGGCTGGCACGCCGAATCTCCTCGATCTGGTGGGTGCAGGTGACGAGTTCAAAACGAGCTTTCCTCGAGCCCAGTCCAGAGCCTCCTCGACCGCGCTGTCGATCTGTTCGGGCGTGTAGCGGGCGTTTTCTTCCTTTATCAGGCTGGCGGTCTGGTCAAACAGTCGCTCACGGACCGCGTCTTCGATGAAACGGGAGAGATCACCCTTGCGCCCGCCTTGATGCGCCAGCAGAACACGAAGGGCGCGATCGGTCTCGGCCGATACGGCGATATTCCAGCGGACGGTACTTGACATGCGACTCGAGCAACATGAGTGTATAGGTGTTGATACACTGATTGAGCGACGATGATCAATCGTTCTGCGCAAGTATTTGCATGCGAATTCGGGACAGCGATAGCTCAGGCGCGGACGCTGACCAGGCTGAGACCGCCGTCGCGGACTTGCTGGGACAGGTTGGCCAGCTCTTCGGGCGGGATGGTTCGGACGACTTCGCCGGTGTCGGAGGCGCGGATGAGGATGACGACGTTGTCGTTGTTGTCGCCGTTGACCTGAAACTCCAGCGAGCGGCCCTGGGACTGCAGACGTTCAGTCATTTGCTGGGCCATGCCCTGCAGTTGGTCGACGAACGGATCACGAGTTTCGCCGGACGTTGCCTGGGTGGAAACGGCCTGCGGAACCGGGTCGGGCTCGACCGGCGTGGTGGAGGGATTTTCCGGGTCGGGACGCGACGCACTGGCTTCGGCGCGATTCTGGTCGCGGTCCTGGGCCAGCGAGTCGGCTACGGCGGGACGCGTGGGCAGGGGCATGGGCCGGGGCATTGCGGCGCTGCCTGCAATTCCATTGTCCATGATGACCTCCGCGGTTGTGCGTATTTATACTATACACAAATTGACCGCAAGGCGTTTGCGAGGTTCCCGGAACCCGCAATAGGGCCGCCGCCCGGACCGGGTGCCGGGCGGCGGTAGGGTTGCGCCAAAAGACCAGGAGAGTCGGTCGGTCTAGCGCAAGAACTGGAACAGGCTCAGGCCCTGGATGCGCACGAAGCTCTGCTGGGCGGCCTGCAGGGTGACCAGTTCCTGCTGCAGGCGGGTGATGGCTTCGGCGTAGTCCAGATCGCGGATTTCGGAGGTCAGCGTTTCCAAGCTGAGGCTTTGTTCGGCAATGCTTTCCTCGACGCTGTCGAGGGTATTCAGGCGCCCGCCGATGTCGGAACGCACTTCGAGGAAGCGGGTCTCGATCCGGTCCAGCCGGGCCAGTGCATCGTCGATGCCCTGGCGCTGGACGGCGGCCTGGGCGGGTGTGCCGCTACTGCTTTCCAGCGTGCCGATCAGGTCGCTTAGCGTGGCAAACACACTCTGGTTATCGGCAGGTTTAACGATGAACTCATCGCCGGCCTCGGGCGCACCGCGCAGGGTGACGTTGACGCCGTCGAAGCTGATGGTTTCACCCGGGGTGTAGGGCACGCCTTCAGGTATTTGAGCAGGCGGCGTAGCAGGATCGTCAGGGTCGTCTATCAGATCATCAAACCCCTGCACCAGCTCGCCAGCGCCATCTCGAACGACGAACCGGTCGGCATCAAGAAACTCGATCGTGTAGGTATCGCGACCGGCATTGATGTAGGCCTGTTGATCAATGGCGTTCTCAACCGCGATATAGCCACTGCCACTGTTGGCTTCACCAGTGATGATATTT
>PXEI01000128.1 GCA_003564775.1 Spirochaetaceae bacterium | reverse complement strand
CCCAGTCTGGCCATAACTTGTCTGAAAAGTACAGCTCCGAGTACGCCGACTGCCACAACAAAAAGTTGCTAATTCGTCGGTGCCCTCCGCTTCGAACAATGAGGTCCGGATCAGGAAACTCCGGAAGATCTAGATACTCCCGGAACTCTTCCTCGGCCTGCAAGGGCTTGTCAAGATTGTCTTTCAGATATCTATTGAAGGCTCGAACAATCTCGTTTCGACCTCCATAATTCACCGCAATGTTGACCGTAATTCCGTCGTATTGTCGGGTGTCGGCCGTCACTGCGGCTATCTCCTTGCGGACTGGCTTAGGCAGCCCAGATAAATCGCCACTATGGTACAAGCGTATACGATTGTCGCGATAGAAGTCATACTGGTCGCGAAGGTTTCGGGCTACAAGTTGCATAAGAAACTCGACCTCGGTCGGCGCTCGTTTCCAGTTTTCGGTAGAGAATGAATACAAGGAAACGTACTGAACACCAGCCTCAGAAGCGGCCAGTATCACTCGTTTGACGGCCTCTATACCGGCCTGATGACCTTTGGTGCGAGGCATGTTCCGCGCAGTCGCCCATCTGCCGTTGCCGTCCATGATGATACCGATGTGCACCGGTGAAGCTCCACGTTCATTGGGCTCGGCGGTTGCTGCGTTGTTTTCCTGTGGAGCATCATCAGGCGATGCGTCAGTCCGTGACTCCATCACACTTCCAGGATTTCCTTCTCCTTGGCTGCGAGAGCCGCATCTACCTTCTCGACAAACGCGTCGGTTAGTTTCTGCACCTCATCCTCACCACTTTTTAGGTCGTCCTCGGTGATCTCACCGTCCTTTTGCGCCTTTTTCAGTTGATCGTTCGCATCGCGACGGATGTTCCGAATAGCAATACGTGCCTGCTCGGCCGTATTCTTAGCCATCTTCACAATCTCTTTGCGCCGATCTTCAGTGAGTGGGGGAATGTTTATGCGAATCACCTTACCGTCATTGCTCGGGTTAACCGACAGCTCAGACTTCTGGATTGCCTTCTCAATGGCACCGATAACCGACTTGTCCCAGGGTTGAATAACCACCAACCGGGCCTCAGGCACCGACACGGTGGCTACCTGGTTAAGTGGAGTAGGTTCGCCGTAGTACTCAATTCTAATCTTGTCGAACAAGGCGGCAGAGGCGCGGCCACTGCGAATGGCCGCGAACTCATCCACCATAGTACCGACGGATTTCTGCATGCGCTCTTCAGCGTCAAGAATAGTTTCTTCCATGCTGTTTCTCCCGCGGTTTACTCTGCGTTACTCGGTCTCTTCCCCGGTCTTCATGTAGCGATAGTCTTCTACCGTCACACTCCCGCCAAGACTCTTTCCTAAGTCCGCTGCCACTTGGGCCACCGAACGTTTGTCATCCTTCACAAATGGTTGCTCCAGCAGACAAATTTCGGAAAAGTGCTTTTTCATTTTGCCTGAAACAATGCCTTCAAGCACCTTTTCGGGTTTCCCAAGCGAACGAGCCTGAGCCATGAAGATATCCTTCTGCTCTGTTACATATGACTCGGGAACAGCCTTTTCGTTCAAGTAGGTTGGGCCAAACGCAGCGACATGTAACGCAGTGTCGAACGCAAACTGGCGAACTTCTTCATTCGTCAGCAGCGCTGAATCCGAGACGGTGACCTTGACAAGAACACCGACCGAACCTCCGTCACCATGCACATAGTCTACCACAAGACTGTTGGCATCTACGGTGAGCAGGTCACAACGGCGGAGAGACATATTCTCTTTGATCGTGCTTATCGCGTCATTCAGCCACTCGCCAAAGCGAGCGTCATCGGGCGCTGTACCGTTATCTACAATCTCAGCTGCAATTTTGTCGCCTAGTTCAATGAACTGCGTATTACGCGCAACAAAGTCAGTCTCGCATGAAAGCTCAAGCAAGCCAGCACGCTCCTTGCCGACACGAGCGAAAATGCGCCCCTCGTTTGTTGCACGGCCACCACGTTTAGCGGCGGCAGCCAAACCAAGCTCTTTGAGGTGCTTTTCGGCAGCGGCAAAATCTCCATTGGCTTCTGCCAAGGCTTTTTTGCAGTCCATCATGCCAGCACCGGTTTTATCGCGCAGTTTCTTTACGTCTGCGGCCTTTATCTCCATTGGTATCTTCCTCCTGGATGTTCTATCATTCACATAATCACCAAGCCCTACGCAAGGTCAAAGCGAAGCCTACTCCTCGTAGAGCTTGTCCTCGTCGATACCGGCCTCGTCGGCCACTTCATGGGCTCGGGTGCCTTTGCTGTAGTCCGGCACGGTCTTGTTTTCATCGGGCTGGTAGTTTGAGTAGTCCTCAGCGGTGAAGCCCTCTTCTTCCTCAACCGGTTCCGCTTTTTTGGCAGCCTCTTTCTCGGCGGCATCTTTCTCTGCAGCTACTGCAGCTACATCGGCAACCGGAGCAGTCTCTACATCGGTAGTGGTGGCTGCGGCATCGACTGCGGAAGCAGTTTCTTGCTCGACATCGTCGTCCTGCATGCTCTCGATCACCTCAAGACCAATCTCGTTGTCAGCCTCGATAACTGCCTTTGAGATGATCTGGGTAAAGAGGGAGATAGCACGAATTGCGTCGTCGTTACCGGGAATAGGGTAGTCAATACCTTCAGGGTTACAGTTGGTGTCAACCACAGCTACAATGGGAATACCCATGCGCCGTGCCTCTGCAACCGCTATAGCTTCTTTGCGAGTATCAATAATAAACACGATTCCAGGTGGCTCTTTCATTTCTTTAATGCCGCCAAGGTTTCGTTGCATTCGGCTCTTTTCTTTGTCTATGCGGGCAATTTCTTTTTTGGTAAGACTTTCATAGGTGCCGTCAACTTCCATTTTCTCAAGCTTTTTCAGGCGAAAAAGGCTCTTCCGAATAGTGGTAAAGTTGGTGAGCATACCACCAAGCCAGCGGTTGTTGACGTAGAACATGCCACAGTGCTGAGCTTCTCGCTCAATGGCTTGTTGTGCCTGTTTTTTTGTACCAACAAACAACACCGTTTTGTTTGCAAGAACGGTTTGACGCACCGCGTCGTAGGCAATCTTAATTGCCGTGATCGTTTTCTGAAGATCAATAATATGAATACCGTTGCGCTCGGCAAAAATATACGGCTTCATACGGGGATCCCAGCGTTTAGTCTGATGACCAAAATGCACACCTGACTCTAGCAGGTTCTTCATTGTGACTACTGCCACGTTCTCCTCCTCAGTGTGGTCACGTCTTGTTGACCACATCCTTCGCTATTTCTCGTACGGGTTAAACCCGACGGAAGTTTATCCGCATCCGGCGGTGACTGAGTTATAGATCAGTTGCCTATGCGGAATTGATTGGCCCGTAGAATAGTGCAAATTCGATGTATAGGCAAGCCCATGACGTTGGCAAACGAACCCTGTACCGAGCTCACAAAGGCCGCGGCAGATCCTTGAATCTTGTATGCCCCGGCCGCATCCGACCAGTCCGAGAGAGAAAGATAGAGATCGATTTCGTCCCTGGTGAGTGGCTCGAAACTCACATGACTGCTTTCAATCCCGATCTCACTCACGTTGTGCGCTGGGCAGAGCAGTGCAAACCCGGTGAGCACGGTGTGGCTTGTCCCTTGAAGAAGCGACAGATACTCACCGGCCTGATCTTTATCTTGAGGTTTTCCAAGTACACGGCCGTTGAGCACCACTACCGTGTCGGCACCAAGAAACCAGTACCGTACTCCGCCGCCCGGTCGTGAGGCGTTTTGGCGGAACGCTGCATTGGCCTTGTCGGTTGCCAATCGTACGACAAATGCCTCGGGAGACTCGTCGGTCTGTTGCAGCTCGGGTACATGACTCGGGCGTACAATATGCGGTATCCCAACCTGATGCAGTAGCTCTCTACGACGAGGACTGGCCGAGGCCAGTACAAAGCGGTCTACGAACCTGTTCATAGGTTTCTATATACCAGGAATCCAGCCGGGATTCCCAGCAGTGTGCCCGGGTTAATGCGCACGTATACTTGTATAACGCCGATATCGAAACCGACAGGACCTGCCTGCAGAGACAAGCTCAATCCGGCCACATGAACTATTCTCTCTACCAGATCCCAGCCAAGTGTGCCGACAAGACAGGCGAGCAGCAATACCTTGATGAGGACTGTGCGATTTGCTTTGTTGGATGCTTTCACGATGCTGGATTGTAACAAGCGCCCGCCTTGTGTCAAGACACCTGCTTACTTGACAGGGCTGACCTGTGCAGCTACTGTTGTTTTGCTTTGTGACGGGCTCGAACCGAGACTGTTTGCCAGGGCGCGTAGCTCAGTGGATAGAGCATCGGCCTCCGGAGCCGAGGGTCGGGCGTTCGAATCGCCCCGCGCTCACTATTGTACCTTACCCAGGCTTGAATGCGCGGTCCTGATGGTACCTTGAGCCTGGAAGTGGTTTCCTGGCAAAACCCGAAAACGATTTCTGGTCGTTGGAGTGCACATGTCCACAACCGCAACCTCGATACGTGAGTACGTAATCAAAATCATCAATGGAATGGCACTTGGACTCTTTGCGTCACTTATAATTGGCCTGATCCTCCGCCAAATTGGCGACTATACCGGAATAACCTTGCTGGTTCGGTTGGGGAGCACGGCTCAACTTATGATGGGACCGGCAATTGGAGCGGGTGTTGCCTTTGGTGCCGGAGCTACCGGTCTTGGAATGTTTGCCTCGGTGGTCACCGGAGCAATTGGTGCGGGTACTGTAGTTCAAAACGCCTCCGGCGCCGGAATCATCATAGGCGAACCGGTTGGAGCCTTGGTCGCAGCCTGGGTTGGTGCTGAAGCCGCGAAGCTGATTGGCGGGCGGACGAAACTTGATGTTATTCTGGTTCCTGCCGGTGCCATTGTTTTTGGAGGAGCTGCCGGAGTATTTGTCGGCCCCGCGGTCGCCACCCTTATGACAGCGCTCGGCAGCTTCATTAACCTGTTAACCGGTCTCTATCCCTTACCCATGGGAATTCTTGTTGCAGTTACCATGGGAACGATTCTGACTCTACCAATAAGCAGCGCGGCACTTGCTATCTCACTTGGCCTCGAAGGGCTGGCCGCGGGCGCAGCCACAATTGGATGTTCAACCCAAATGATTGGCTTTGCCGTCATAAGCTTCCGCGACAACGGCTTAGGCGGATCACTGTCTCAGGGAATTGGTACATCTATGCTTCAGTTTCCTAACATTGTTCGAAAACCCCAGGTATGGCTGCCGGTACTTTTGGCTTCCGCAGTAATTGGGCCCCTATCGACAGTGGGATTTCGAATGGAGAACAGCCCTATCGGGGCAGGTATGGGAACCAGCGGACTAGTGGGCCAGATTGCAACTCTCGAGGTTATGGGAACCTCGGCGTTACCGCAGGTTCTCTTACTCCATTTTTTTCTTCCGGCCGTGCTGACTTTCGCTTTCGCGGCGGTTTTTCGCCGCCGTGGTCTTATTCTTGAAGGAGACCT
>PXEI01000010.1 GCA_003564775.1 Spirochaetaceae bacterium | reverse complement strand
GGTGGAACTGGAGTTTCCTGACGATCCTATTGACTGGCACCTGAATATACTTGGGTTCATGATGGGAGAAGTATCACAGGCCTCCGGACGAGATGGAATTTACGGAGTTTTTGCGCACCAAATTGACGACTACGTGTATGAGACACTCAACGGCTTAGGCGAGTATGTATCCAGCTTAAACCAAGAGGCGGATCTGGCTCTCGTTGAGGGGCGGTTCGCCCAGGCTCAGTCTGCTTACGAGAATGTGGCCGAGATCATGGCGTACGGCACCCGGCTTGTGTTTATGGCGTCACGGCTTGAACCGGCTGAGATACCGCAGCCGAGTGTTGCCTCCGAGCTTGTCCGGGACCATGGTCGGGCGGCTTACACCGTCAGTTTTTCTGAGTTCAGCAGGGCCACGGAACGAGCGAATGCGGTGCGTGCTCTCAACGCGGCCTGGCAGCAGCTCGAGAACGCACCTACTCAAGACGTAACTCTAGACTGGGAGCGAAGGCTGGAGCTTCAAGACTCGCGAGTGAACGTGAGAGATGCACTCGGTCGCTGGAGCCGTACCGCATTGGAACTTGAAACACGTTTCAACCTGTCACCGGAACTAACCGAGTACCAGCTCGCTTCGGCAGAACTTCACAGTGAACTGGTGGAAGAGCTTCTGGAAGCCGAACGTGGATGGGTGCTCAGCCTGGTCGAGGAGACCTACGTGGCTGTAGAGGAACCGTATCTGGGACTCCTTGTCGCGGTTAACGACGGGGAGACATTCTTATCTGGGGTGCCCTTGGAAGGTCAGGTTATTGAGGACGACGAGGACCGAATTCTTGCCCGATATCCCAACCGCGCAGTTGATGTTCTGCTACCGGCCGAACTGAGCATCGCGGTGTTGGAAGAAACCCTGCTGGAATACCTGGACGCCTACAGCATCGAACCGGATTTCCTTCAGCAGGATTCAGCCTTTCAGGAACTTGTACGTGAACATGAACTGCTCTTAGCACAGCTCCGGGCTACTCAGCTGCGGATTGCAGCTCTTATTGAGACATCCGAGACCGACATCACTCGTGCCGCAGAACTCAACCAGGAGGGTGAGGCACTTATTTCACAAACCGAAGGAGCCATACAACAACTCCGGGTTCCAGAAGCCCAATCCCTGTGGAACGATGCTCGCGACCGCTTCTACGACTCACTTGCCTTGCAAGAGAATCCTGAAATTAGAGCACGAGTTGAGCAACTTGCGGTGTCTCTTGGGGCTCGTATACAGGACGCGGCCAACGAACTTGTGGTACAACGAGTACGAGAGTTAATTGATGACGCGGAGGATCTCTATAACGCCGAGCAGTTCCTCACTGCGCAGGAAATGCTTAATGAGGCGCGGGAGCTGTGGGCACAAACAAACGTTGACGACAACGTCGAGATTACGCGTCTCACGCGCCTGGTGAACGCCGCACTGACCTTTGAAAACGAACGCTCGATAGCGGAAACCGATCCGCTTTATCCGGTGCTCGGGAGCTACCTCAGTTTGGCACAGGACGACTTTCGTAGAGCTCGTACGCTTGTTTCCCAGGGCAGTCCGCAGCAGGCCCAAACACACTTGGCACGGAGTGAGGAGAACTTGGAAAACGTCATTGCCCTCAGACCTTTCAACTGGGAGGCGAAGGTACTCATTCTACGAATTGAAGAGCTCCGCGATACCGACAACTTTGATGCAATATTCGAGCGTCGCTATAACGAAGTGGTGCAGAACCGTAGTCCGGACAACGCACTAGAGACCCTCTCTGACCTTCAGGTGCTCAAGGAACTTAAACCGAACTACCCCGGTATTGACCGTTTGATTGCGGAGCTTGAAATTGAGCTAGGCCTTCGCCCGGACCCGGTCACCCAGGCGCGAGCACAACGCTCCAACAGCCTGTATCAACAGGCGACCCAGGTCGCGGGTGGCGGGGTAGCGCAAGACCGCGCCGCTATTAGCCTTCTCGAAGAGGCTGTTTCGCTGAACCCAGGCAACCGCGACGCTCGGCTACTACTTGACACATTACGGATTCGCACCGGCGGGCAGGCCACGGTGGCTCTTTCGTCAACAGATGAACAACAGTTCCGGCGTGCCGAGCAACTATTCATCCAAGGCAGCGTGGCGCAGGCTTTCGGTATTGTTGAACGCCTCTTGCAAGACGAGTCAAATCAGGGGTACCCACCACTACTAGATCTACGTCGGCGCATAACAGCGCGTCTGGGTGTGTAATGGGATATCGTATACGCCGCTTTTTGTTGAGTCTTGTGCTTCTCTGCGCCGGTCTGTTGCTCTTCGGACAGGAGCCCCTGTATTTCGAGGCGCCGCGAGTGATTTCCACCGACAATGCTCGCTTCCCGGAGGTGGTCAATGACAACAATCGGGCCTTGGTCTTCTACCAAGAGGTGGTTCGCACCGGAAGCGACGAAGGTGAAATCTACATATCGGCTATGCAAAGCAACGACGGCCGAACATGGTTCCCGCGCCGTCGGGTGATTGGCCCAATTGTTTTCCAGCGTGAAAGTGCCCCTTTGGTCTTTTCCGCCGAAATTGCTCCCAACGGGGACGTGTTTCTTGCAGTCGCTGCCGAAGCCACAGCAATTCACCTTTATAGAAGCACCGACGCCGGAATTAACTTCAACCGCGTGGCGACACTTGAGTCGGACACGACGGTTGTCTCACCGCGATTAAGCATTCGTGCGGACGGTGGGATGTTACTCTTTGTCAGTCAGAACATTGGCGCGGTTCAGAGTATTCTTTACAGCTATTCTGAGCTCGGGGGAACATGGAGCGAGTTCCTCACACTGGAGGACGATCCTCAACTGGGACTGAACTTTCTTCCCAGTCATACAGCGTACAATGGACGAGACTTTGTCGTGTTCCAAGGAATCAATCCCGCGCAACGCATCACCTACCAGCTTTACTCCAAATACAGTGACGACGGAGGGCGCACCTGGAGCCCTGCCCAGCGTCTAACGAGCTTCTACAACGAGGCTGAAGCTCAGAACGCAGATGCCTACGACAATCAACGTGTACACCTTGAGGTCGTCCCGGACGGTGTGGCGGTTGCTTGGGAACGCCGCTTAAGTGGTACCAATACGCAGATTTTTTACTCAATTCTTAATGCCGACGGTTCCTTGGCCAATGATGGTGAAGCGGTAACAAACCGGTTAAGCAACGACAGCTTCCCTCGTATTCTTGTGCATCGGAATGAAGTGATTCTCAGCTGGTTCGATAGTCCTCAAGGTAGCAGTAGAGTGTTCCTTGGACGCCGTGAAGGGGCGTTCTGGCAGGGACGCGCAGTCAGCCAAGGGGTTGCCGTTTCCCGTTTTGGGCGGCCTTTTTCTTTCCGCGGCCGCATTCACATGTTCTGGCAAGGCCGACGCACCGCTGATGCCACGAATCTAGTGTATTTGGAACCAGACCAGCATGTAGAGCCTCCTCGACCGGTCGCCCGAAACTTTCCGGCTGGTGGAAGGTCACGTACCTCGCGAATGGAAGTTGCATGGACACCCGCTCCGGATGCCTCGGGAATCCGGGCCTATAACTATGTTGTAAGCCAGAATCCGAACGCACCAGTACCTCGTATTCCTCGCTACAACGCGTCAGTCCAGCAAGCGGCGGTAGATGTGAACCAGGATGGCGATTGGTTCTTTCGTATAGTGGCGCAAGACAACGCTGGCAACTGGAGCGAACCGGCAACAATTTCGTACACCCGGGTCACCCGACCGCCGGATCCACCTTCCTTTGCCGAGCTTCCGAAAGATGAAAATAACTTCCTGCTGAGCAATACCTTCCGCATCAACTGGCAACCTCAAGAAGACGAGTCGGTCATTGCCGGATACACTGTACGTCTGCAACGAATAGGTCCAACCGGGCTCCCGGTGGAGGACCCTGAGGAACTGAACCTGCTGCCTCCGGCACCATCCGTCAACGCCCGGCAGCCGGTGCTTTCGCGTACAAATGTTGACAACGGCACCTGGGCCCTGCAAGTAGCGGCAATTGACGATGTCGGCAATGTGGGTGCACCCGAAACACTGATTTTTCGCACCAACAAGTACATCCCGGTCACCGAGATTTGGAACGTTTCAACGACTCGTGATCGACTGGGCCGGTACGAGCTCATCGTAAGCGGGAGGGGCTTCACAGCAGACGGTACCATTACCGAGGTAGTTCTGGACCGCGACGGCGAACCCCCTTACGACTACGTGTTTCGGTCCTCGCAGGAGGCCTTCTCTGTTCTCAGTAATGGGCGTATTGAAGGCCCTCTCGTAGACCTGGTGGCCACTGGCGAGTACCGAGTTGGACTGGTGCATTCGCGGCGGGGTGCTCGGTTCAGCACAACGAGCTTACTGCTTGAAGAGGCCGGTACGGTGACGTTTGGCGACTTTTCTGGCCGCTATATCCCCAGTTATCTGCGGAGAGAGGGGGCACAGCGCCTCGTTCCGATAGAAACCTTGTTGGGAAGCCTTGTTGCTTTATTGGTAGCCTTTGTTGTTGTGATGTCGGGGGCCCGCATCGCGTCGTTGGCCGCCGAAGGTCGCCTCCTGGATCTGGAAGTAAAGGCTCTCATTACCGGCACAACATTGCCGCCGCAAAAAAAGAAGGAGATACTACGCGCAATGAAACTAAACATCTGGGGACTGCGCTTTAAGTTTGCAGTCTTTGTAGTGGTCCTGGTGGTCGCGGTCGTGGTAATGGTCGCGTACTTTCTTGGTACAGCGGCACTGGAACGCCAAGAGGACATTCTTGCTCGCGGCTTGGAACAGCGAGTCGAGGTACTACTGGACAGCCTTGTGACGCAATCCTCGCAGTTACTGGATGCACCCCAGCAGAACACGATTGAGCTGGCCGGGCTTACCCGTCAGTCGCAGGTCATGGAAGAGGTTCAGTACATCACTATTACCGGTTCAGGTACTGCGGCAACAGGGTTTGATCACATTTGGGCAACAAACGACCCTGTCATTCTCAACTATGGAGTGGAAGACGCTGCGGCGACCCCGGAACGTGATATCCGACCGGAACTGGATACCGAGATCTTTCAACCCGCAGGTAACTCTAGAATTTTTGACGCTGTCAGCGACGAGATACCCGAGCTTGAAGCACAGATCAATGAACGTGCTCGCGCGGAACTCGGGAACATTCCTGAACAAATTGACCAGTTTACCGATCGCATTAGTGAACTTGTTCTTATCGGTACTCCACAGGCAGAGGCTGAACTCGAAGAGATTGACCGAACGCGGCAGGAGCTCGAAAGGCGAGTAGCCGACGTGCTGGCCGCGGTGGGTGAGGAGTTCTTCAGCTATCCTGAGTTTGACCCATCAAACCTGAGCCGTGAGGACACCGAGTACCTGTTCTACAAGCCTGTCTTGTTTCGTGCAATTGGCGAATCGGCCGAGGAAGCCCGATATTTCCGAGGTATGGTACGCATGGGGGTCTCGACTCAGCTCATTCTACAAGACATTGCTGAGGCTACACAGGAGTTAATCAT
>PXEI01000236.1 GCA_003564775.1 Spirochaetaceae bacterium | reverse complement strand
TTACCACCAATCCATGCCGGGCAGCTGCAGCCAGAATGGCTTCCAGGCGGGGTGCTTCTATAACCGCACCGCTTGGATTGTTCGGAGAGATCAGCACTATGGCGCGTGCACGGGGCCGCGTGGCCATGACCCTTTCCAGTGCGGAAGGATCAGGCAGCCATGCATCTTCCGGGTGCAGCTCGTAAAACTCAGGCTTTATACGGGAGTGCTCAGCAAGTTGCTCAAAGAGCGGGTAGCCGGGGCAGGGGAGCAGCACACTGTCTCCAGGCCTGCAGAGCTGGTCAAAGAGCAGCCGGTAGCTTTCTGAACTGGACGCGGTAAGAATGATGTCATCCGGCCTAACGGCGCCAGTTCTGGCGGCTGTCGGCCCAACGGCGGTAGCACCGCTCCCGTCCCCGTCTCCGCTGCCACCATTGTAGTACGCCGCAACTGCCTCGCGTGCGGCCGGGGAGCCCGCCGCCACCGGCCGGTAGCCCGGCCCCGCTAAATAGCGTTCAAACTCACGTTGAAGAATGGCGGGCGGAAAGCGGAAGCCAGCGCGGTGAAAACTGCCGTCGACAAGATCTATGAGAGGGAGCTCCGCGTGCGCCTCGGTTCCGGCTCGCGCTTCGTTGCCAGCCCGCGCTTCGTTGCCAGCTCGGGTGTCGGATTGCGCCTCGTACTCCTCGCGGGCGGCTTGTAGTCGGTTCTTCCTGGGGCTTCTATCCGCACTCACCCGGCTTCGCTTGAGCGTGCCCACAGATTAATGCCGGAGTCCTTGGCATGCGTATCAATCTCGGCCAGTTCATCTTTGCTGAAGAACAGGTTGTCCAGGGCGGAAAGGTTGTCGTCCAACTGCCGCACGCTGCTTGCGCCAATCAGTACCGAGGTAATCCGGGTGTCGCGTAGCACCCATGCCAAAGCCATTTGCGGCAGACTCTGTCCACGCTCCTGTGCAATCTTGTTCAGCTCGCGCACACGGGCAATATTCTCGTCGTTCAGGAACTCGTCTTTCATAGACGGCCGCTCTTTGCCAGCTCGTGAGTTCTCTGGGACTCCGTCCAGATACTTAGGCGTAAGCAGCCCCTGAGCCAGAGGGGAGAACGCAATACAACCCATGCCCAGGTCGCTAAGCGCATCAAGTAGCCCGTCCTCAACCCACCGGTTGAGCATGGAGTAGGAAGGCTGGTGTATGAGACATCGCACCCCCATCTGCTTGAGCATTACATAAGCCTCTCGCGTTTTTGTGGGCGAGTAACTAGAGATACCAACATACAGGGCCTTGCCCTGGTGCACCGCGTCTGCCAGTGCCGACATGGTTTCTTCCAGCGGGGTTTCGGGGTCAAAGCGGTGCGAGTAGAAGATATCCACGTACTCCAGGCCCATTCGCTTGAGGCTTGCATCCAGACTGCTCATAAGGTACTTGCGCGAACCCCATTCGCCGTAGGGGCCGGGGTGCATCAGGTAGCCCGCCTTGGTTGAGATCAACAGCTCGTCTCGGTGCGCCGAGAAATCCTCGCGCAAAATGCGACCAAAGTTGATCTCGGCCGAGCCTGCCGGAGGTCCATAGTTGTTGGCCAGGTCAAAGTGGGTAATGCCGTTGTCAAAGGCGTGTCGCAACATCGCCCTTTGATTGGAAAGCGGGTCGACATCGCCAAAGTTCTGCCACAGGCCCAGGGAAATGGCGGGCAGCTTAAGGCCGCTTTGTCCACAACGGTTGTAGCGCATTTGGTCGTAGCGATTAACGGTGGGTACGTAACTCATGGGTGCCTCCTGACAACGTAGACCAAATATCTTAGTCTAACTCTAGAGTGAATCCCGCCCAGGCCTGAACCGGCTGATCAGAGAAGCTCAGCTTGGGGTAGAAATCAAGTCCTGGCGAGATCTCAACAAAGAACTCTAGAAAATTGTCTATCAGAAACACCGAAAGCGCAAGGGGAAGTCGTGCACCACTTTCCAGATCCATACTGTCGTCCTGGTCTATGTACACCTTTCCGTAGGCTCCAATACCCATGGAGAAGTGAATGAAGTGACTCAGATGCCGTGCGTTAATAAATCGGTAGTCGCCCGACAAAAACAGGTAGTCATCGCTGCCGGTGAAGTCGTAGCCTACCTTGAAGTCAAGCCGTCCCGGCCGTAGAATCAGCACGGTGTTGGGTGTGCCAAGACCAAAACCAACCCGTGGTCGTGGTGCGGGTTGGCGCCACTGGCTCCAGCCCATCTGTGCAGTCAGCAAAAGGATGCCCGCAATCAGCAGTATTCGTGGTAGTTTCATAGGGGTCGTACTCCTTGGAAATGAAGGTCGATATAGTTGTGTATCGGCCGAAGCGTTCGGCAATATTACGCCCAGGCGGAGACATCGATATGCAAAAAAAGAATACCCCAGCACTGGAAGAACTTCTTGGACCAGCGGTCGATGGTGGAATAGACGGCCTGACCACGCTCTTTGGTGGGCTGCTCGCCGGGGATAACGTTGTGTTTCGCGTAGACCATATCTCGGCCTACGTTCCCTACGTGCAGGCGCTCGTAGATGCCAACATCGGCAAGAGCCCGGTTGTGTACTTCCGCTTTGGGGCTCATGAACCCATTCTTGCCCCTCATGACGATATCTCGGTGCGGCTGCTTCACCCCGACTACGGCTTTGACGCCTTCATTACCGAGGTTCACAGCGCCGTTGCCGAGTTGCCGCCACCAGCCATTGTAGTGTTTGATTCGCTCTCGGATCTGTCTGCCAGCTGTTACAGCGACCGCATGATTGGGAACTTTTTCAAGATTACCTGTCCGTATCTTTTGCGGCTCAAAGCCGTTGCGTACTTCACCTTGTACCGACATCAACACTCCTTCCATGCTGTGCGCACCGTAGAGCAAACCACCCAGGTCATGCTTGACCTCTTTAGTTACGAGGGCTCTGGATATGTGAAGCCTATCAAGGCTGACATCAGGCCCGAGGCCCGCATTGGCGAACTCTTCCGCCGTGAGGAGCAGGAGTATGAAGCGGTGGTAGACAGCACCGAGACCGCGGCCGTACTCCGCAGCGGCCGCTGGCACGGACTGCCGTCGGCCAGCTACCGCATGGTTGGCGTATGGGACAAACTCTTTGTGCGGGCCGAGGCAATTGCCGCACATGTAAGCCGTAACGAACTCCCGGTCGAACGCAAGCACGAACTCTTCACCGAGATTGCCCGGCTTGTTATCTCCCGTGATCCGCAGATGCTGGAACTCACCGAGTCATGCATGAGTCTTGACGACCTCATAGCCATTTGGAAGCGCATGATCGGCACCGGCATGATCGGCGGCAAGTCGGTAGGCATGCTCCTGGCCCGCGCCATGCTTTGTTCCGGCGACGCCCCGCCAGCAGACCATGATGTGCCAACGGTAGGACTCTCCTGGCGTGAACGGCTGGAGGAACACGACTCGTTCTACATCGGCTCGGACGTCTTTTATACCTACCTGGTGGAAAACGACTGCTGGTGGGCCCGCCGCCGTCTGACCAAGCCTGAAACCTTTTTGGACGGGCAGAAGGAGCTGCACAGTCGCATGCTGAAGGGTGAGCTGCCCGAGTACATCGTTACTCGGCTGCGCGAGATGCTGGAGTACTTTGGCACCGACCCAATCATTGTGCGCAGTTCCAGCCTGCTGGAAGACGCCTTTGGCAACGCCTTTGCCGGAAAGTACGACAGCGTTTTCTGCCCGAACCAGGGCGATCTCGATGAGCGCCTTGAGCGCCTGCTCAGCGCTATTCGCACCGTGTACGCCAGTGCCGTCAGTGCCGAGGCGCTGAAGTACCGCAAGGCCCGCGGAGTCCTGGAACGTGACGAGCAAATGGCACTCCTGGTGCAACGGGTTTCGGGAACACGCTATGGTCGATATTTTCTTCCGCAGTCCGCTGGGGTCCTTTTCTCGTTTAATCCCTATGTCTGGCACAACGAAATCCGCCCCGAGGACGGCGTGCTCCGACTGGTGTTTGGCCTGGGAACGCGTGCTGTAGACCGCTCGGATGACGACTACACCCGGGTGGTAGCGCTTGGCGCCCCAACCCTGAGGCCCGAGGGCACGCCGGAGGAAACGCGGCGTTACAGTCAGAAATGGGTAGACGTAATTGATCTGGAGGAAGGGCGCTTTCGCCGCATAGAGGCCTCGACCCTGCTGCGTGAAATGCCCGGTCTGGACATGGCGATGTTTGTCCGGCGCGACCGCGAAGCCGCCCGCGCCGCCGCGGCAATGAAACGCCCGGCGCCGTTGACGGTTGACATGGAACGGCTGCTGGCTGAGAGCTCACTGGTACCGTCTATGCGGGAGATCGTCACCCGGTTGCGCCACGCCTACAACACCGAGATAGACCTGGAGTTCACCGCCAATATAGACAAGCGCGGGCGGCTCAAAATTGACATACTCCAGTGCCGCCCGCTGCAGGTGCAGACAGATGAAGCCCCGCTCACCCGCCGTTGCCCACCCCCGGAGCGTTGCCTTATGTACTCCGAGGGCGGGGTGGTGGGCCGCAGTCGCGAGGTCTTACTCGACTGGATCCTGCACGTGCCCGCTGGAGTGTACAGCCACCTTGGTGAGCAGGCCCGTTACGCCCTGGCCCGGCGCATTGGCCGGCTGTTGCACCACGAGCCCCTGGTCTCCGGTCGCGTGCTCCTCATAGGCCCCGGCCGCTGGGGCACCAGCACTCCCTCGCTTGGGGTGCCGGTCAGCTTTGGCGAAATCAGCACCGCCGCCGCACTGGTAGAGATAGATGAAATGCACCAGGCCCTGGTGCCGGATCTCTCACTCGGCACGCATTTTTTCCACGAGCTGGTTGAGCTGGATCTGGTGTACCTGGCATTCTTCAGCGGCCGCGAACCCAACCACTTTGACCGCACGCTTCTAACCGCCGCTCCCAACCACCTGGCCGAGATTGACCCCGGCGCCCGGCCTGCCAGTGCTGGCGCTGGCGCCAGCGCCGCAGCTGCTGCGGACGGCGCCCCCGCCAGCGCTCCTACGGCCCCTGCGGCCCCGCTTGCCATCTACGCCGCTGACGACATCGCCCCCGAGGGCCTTGTCCTCCAGGCCGACGCACTTAGCCGCCGCTGGGCAGTGTTTGCAGATGAGTAGGCGAATGCAGAACCGTACACGTTTTCTTGTGCTTGTGTTTCTGGTTTTCCTGCTGGGTTGGGCTGCGGGTTGCACCGCCGAGGACCCAAGCGCCGCCAGGGCCGCAGGCAGCACGCCTGCCGACAGCCCCGCTACAAGCCGCGACGCCGCAGGCGACGAACCAGCCGCTCGCCTTCAGGACCTGCCCACCCCGCACCGTGAAATGATCTCGGTCCCGGGTGGCAGTTTCATCCAAAGCACCCCGGAAGGCGAGTCCTTTGAGCACTACATCGACCCATTCTCTCTCTCGGCCCGTCTGGTCACCTACGAACTCTGGTCTGCCGTGCGCAACTGGGCCGTGGAGGAGGGCGCCTACCGTTTTATTGAGCCCGGCCGTCGCGCCGAGCCCGACGCCGCCGAGCCCGACGCCGCCCATACCGACGC
>PXEI01000248.1 GCA_003564775.1 Spirochaetaceae bacterium | reverse complement strand
TCAATTTTCGAAGTTGGCGTCAAACAGAAACTCCTGGAAACCGCACAGCACTGCATTCTGGCCGCCGACTATACGAAGTTTGGCACACGTACTTTCTATAAGATTGCCGCTCTTTCACGTTTTTCCACAATCATCACCAATACTGAACTGGACCCAGACATCGCGGAAGCAATTCGTGAAATGGGTATCGAGCTGGTGCTTGCCTAGTGTAGTACGAGCTCCAAACTTGCGCGGACACCTTCTTTATGCCATCATGACGACTGCATTCCATCATATGGTGCTCACTTTCTGAGGAATCCTTCAAATAAAGATTGACAAGCATCAACCTTGGACTTACCGTGATACGTACTATGGGTGATATTGCAATTGGAATTGATATTGGTACGACAGGTGTAAAAGCCATTGCCGCAACGGTGGATGGTGATGTGGTGTTTGAGAGCTCTCGATCTCACGACCTTGTCTCCAGTCAGGCGGGGTTTGCAGAGGAAGACGCTTCAGTTTGGTGGCAAAGCACCAAGCTGCTGCTACAAGAAATTGCGAGTACAGTGGACTGTACTCGAGTTGTTGGGGTTGGCTTCTCAGGCATGGTTCCTACGCTGATACTCGTCGACGAGGCGGGGGAACCCATACGCTACTCCATACAACAGAACGACGCCCGAGCGACCAAAGAAATTGCCCAGTTCAAGGAACTGCTGGACAACGATGAGTATTTCCGCCTGACAGGCAACTCGGTAAACCAACAGGTCATATTTCCAAAGTTCAAGTGGCTCTTAGAACACGAGCCGGATGCAGTTCGACGGGCAAAGTACGTAATGGGCTCCTACGACTACTGCGCCTTCCGGCTTACCGGCGTGCCTGCCCTGGAAAGGAACTGGGCCCTTGAGAGCGGCATGTGGCTCATTGAAGAGGAACGCTGGCACGATGAACTCCTCAGCCAGATTCCAATGTCTGTAGACCTTCTGCCGCCGGTCTACGCCAGCGGTCAGATTGTTGGTCACACCAGTGAGGCCGTAGCCAAGGAAACCGGTTTCCCGGCCGGTATCCCGGTAGTGTGCGGAATAGCCGACCATGTCGCATCCGCTCTTGCCACCGGTGTTCGCAACGAGGGAGACTTGTTGCTCAAGCTCGGCGGC
This sequence comes from Spirochaetaceae bacterium, assembly GCA_003564775.1. Classification (GTDB taxonomy): domain Bacteria; phylum Spirochaetota; class Spirochaetia; order DSM-27196; family SLAA01; genus SLAA01. Next base: position 4,377 of record PXEI01000248.1, on the reverse strand, counting down.
GCCGGTGACGTCCTGTTTGCTACCGACTCGCTGAACCTCGACCCACGAATGTTTATTGACTACCATCCACTTCCGAACAAGTACCTCATTAACGGCTGTATGGCCGCAAGCGGCTCAATAGTGAAATGGATCACAAATCTGACGCAGGATACCGACTTCGCTCGGCTCACTGCAGAGGCGGAGATGCTCAAACCTGGCGAAGGTCAGATTATTATGCTCCCCTACTTCCTGGGCGAAAAGACCCCTATCTTCGACACCGACGCACGGGGTGTCATTTTTGGTCTTTCACTCAACCACGATCGGGCGAGTTTGTTCCGTGCCGTGCTTGAGGCGGTAGCCTATGGTTTTCGTCACCATGTTGAGGTGTTATCCGAGTTAGGGTACAACGTCGAGCACGTCTACCTCTCTAATGGGGGCGCACGAAGCCCATTGTGGAAACAGATCGTGCTTGATGTAGTGGGAAATGACGGCACCTACGTTCCGGACCACCCCGGTTCATGCATAGGTGCAGCATTCATGGTGTTGGAGAACCTGGTTCCGGGGCATTCCTGGGCGGCACTTGAGGCTTTTCTTGCACGCGGCGTGCGGATCAGCTACTCACCGGATAATCACCGGCGATACAGTCACTACTACAGTCTGTACCGTGATCTGTATGAGCAACTGAAACCGCTCTTTCCTCGACTTCAGTACAACCCCGAGTAGCGGTTTTGATGCGCCACAGAGCATATCAGACTCTTGCCAGGAACTGGTTCCTGTTTGGGCTCTTTCTCTCACTTGTAATGGGCATGCTCCTTCCCGGTGCAGCCACCCTCCTTAATCCCGGCGGACGCACCAGCACCGCGGTTGTAGTTGTGCTGTTTCTTGTTGCTGGCTTCACCCTGCCCGCCGAGCAGATCAAGGGCGGGCTCACCAACTTCAAACTGCACCTGTACATTCAGATCTTCATTTTTGCTGTAATTCCGCTCTACTTCTTCTTAACCGCCCCCTTGTTTCGTGGATATCTTGACGGGTATCTGGTGTACGGCATGTATGCGCTGGCGGTGCTGCCTACAACCATTTCTACCTGTGTTGTCTTCACTCAGACAACGGGTGGCAACACCTTTGGGGCTCTGTTTAACTCTGCTGTCGCTAACGTCGCCGGGATTTTTCTCTCCCCTTTGCTGTTGAGTCTGTTCCTTGCCGGATCGGGAGCCGCGCTTCCGCCGGAAGAAATTCTTGCCGTACTTTTGACGCTGACCTACACCATGCTCATTCCCATTGGCCTTGGTCAGGCTTTACGGCTCCGCTTCGCCAAGACTGCCGGACGTGTCAAGAAACGCTTGTCCGAGGCAAGCAGCGCGCTGGTCTTAGTGATTGTGTTCCTGACGATATCGCGCACTGCATCCGACCCAAGCTTTCTTGGGCAACTGCCACAGCTCGTTGTGCCGTTCATTTTTCTGGCAGCGTCCCATGTGTTGCTTGTCACGCTCGCGTATCTCGGTGCACGAGTCATAGGCCTCTCGTGGGAGGATCGCGTATGCGCAATGTATACAGCGCCACAAAAGACCATGGCTATGGGCATTCCGCTGTTGACCGTCTACTTTGCCGCGCGTCCGGAAGTCCTTGCACTCGCGCTTTTCCCGTTGCTCTTCTACCACCCCTTCCAGCTGCTCACTGCCGGAGTGATTCGGGGGCTTCCGAGTTTTCGGCGTGTACGGTCGACAGACTAGATCCAGATAGGCTAGGATATGGCAAACACGAGGAGTACAAGATGAAGGGGCAGCAGAGATCTCCACAACGGCGTAGCAGTGCAGAGTTCCCTACCGGCTTTCTGTGGGGTGTGGCTGCGGCAAGTTACCAGGTAGAGGGGGCCGTGAACGAGGACGGCCGGGGGCAAAGCATATGGGATACCTTTGCGCGAACGCCGGGTAAGGTGCGTCACGGTCACACAGGTGACACGTCGGTAGACCAGTATCACCGCTATCCCGAAGACGTCACCCTTATGCGTGAACTCGGTGTAAGCGCCTACAGGTACTCTATTGCGTGGCCGCGAGTCCAACCGGACGGATCGGGAATCTTCAACCCCAAAGGATTCGACTACTACAAGAGGCTGAGCGATGAACTCCATCGCCAGAACATAAAGAGTGTAGCCACGCTTTATCACTGGGACCTACCTCAGGCTCTGGAAGACGCTGGCGGATGGCCACAACGCGATACGGCTTACCGCTTTGCCGAGTACGCAGCAGGGTGTTTTGCAGAGTTGGGCGACCACGTAGATATGTGGACTACCCTGAACGAACCGTGGTGCAGCGCGGTGTTGGGATACGACCTGGGCGAGCACGCCCCAGGACATACAAGCAAGAGCAAAGGCTGGGCAGCCGGACATCATCTTATGCTGGGCCGCGGTGTGGCGGTACAGGCATACAGGGCATTGACCGGCACAGCAACGGCAGAACAGGCGGGCGCACGCGTAGTTGCACCTATTGGCATCACCCACAATCTGGAAACGCCAAGGCCCGCTACCCGTCATCCCGAAGACATTGCGGCGGCCGACAGGGCAGCAGACATGCGCACACGTTTTTTTCTGGACCCAATGCTGGGACGGCCCTACCCCCAGAGACACTTTGCGGCGTACCCGGAAGAGATGCCGCCACCGGTGCTGGACGGAGACATGGAAACTATAGCAACTCCAATAGATTTCCTCGGTCTTAACTACTATTTTGAGCCAGTAGTGGTTACGGCACCGGAGTATCCGGAAGGTTTTCGTGCGGTCAACAGTTATCACGAAACCACCGACATGGGCTGGCCAGTGACGCCGCTCGGGCTGTCACGACACCTCCGCTGGGTCTGGAATCATATAGATGGACGATATCCGCTGTACATTACCGAGAACGGTTGTGCCATGCCGGATGAGCTCACACCCGACGGGCTGCGTTGTCATGATCCAGGTCGTGTCCGGTACCTAAGAGACCACTTCTCAGCAGCGCTGGACGCAGTTGAAGAAGGCGTAGACCTCCGCGGCTACTTTGTCTGGAGCCTCATAGATAACTTTGAATGGTCGCTTGGGTACACCAAGCGCTTTGGCATTGTGTACGCCGACTACGTAAACCAGAGGCGGGTACCCAAGGACAGCTACTACTATCTACGTGAAGTTATTTCTGGCACGGAGGATCTGTAATTGCCGCTTACTGCATAGGTGTTGCGGACTTGGAGCCGGGGAGCTGTATGATCTCTCGCACGGTCTCGTTCCATAGTCCGTCCTGATACCAACCAGCCATTTCCTCAAGAAAGGTGCGGTAGAGCGTTCCAAACTCCTTAGCCGCATCTTTGTCGCCTTCTTTCTGCCGCTGGTACAGCTTCTCAAACTGCGGGTGTGCGGCCTTCCAGGTGTCTTTCTGCTCCTGTACCGCCTGTGGGGCCTCGATCCAGCGTCCTAACTCCTTACCGTTGCCGTCCCAGAGTGAAACAACCGGAATGTGGTCATCACCATCATTCTCGTACATCGACTTAAGGTCTTCTTTCTCAGAACCACGAAAGACGCGAAACTCAATTCCCGCGCCTTCAAAAAGCTGCGCCAGCACCGGCACGTTGCATGCCGAGTCACCACACCAGTCCTCGGTCATCATGGTTGCTCGTACTGGCTGGGCAAAGCCACCAACGGCGTCCCGCAGAGCCGCGATGTCTTTGGCATTCACCTGCACCTTCTCCATAAGTCTCTTAACCAGTGATCTATAGTTGCGTAGATTAGTGACGTAGGTAGCGATATCGTAGCCTTGCTGAAAATCTTCGGTATTCATGATGTATCCTCACTGGGCTGAAGATACGCGAACAGAGCCGCTAAGGCAATTCTTGTGCAGATACGGCGTGCTTGATGAAGAGCTTTTCCAGGTCGTGGAGTCTCAGGGGTTTAGATAGGTAGTCATCCATTCCTGCTGCAAGAAACCGCTCGCGGTCACCAGCCATGGCGTGGGCGGTTACCGCGAATATGGTCACTCTCTTGCGGGCACTCCAGATCTCACTTGTGCGAATAGACTCCGTGGCCTCGACGCCGTTCATGACCGGCATTTGAATATCCATGAGGATGCAGTCGAACTCATGCTGTGCAAAGAGGTCTACCGCCTCCTGGCCATTGTTGGCTACATGTACTCGGTGCCCACGCTCCTGCAAGAGCCGTCGGAGCGCGAGTTGGTTAATCTTGTCATCCTCGACGAGCAGGATCTCCAGCTGGGCAGAAGTGGCCGCGCCGGTGAGCGCCCCCGGTGCTTCAGTCCCGGAGGCTGTTGTGGGTGGTGCGACGGAGCAAAAGGCCGAAGCGCTGGGGGCATTCGCCACCGCCCTTTCCTCCGGAACCCGAAAGGGCAACTCGACATGCACAACAGTGCCTTCACCAACCGTGCT
>PXEI01000345.1 GCA_003564775.1 Spirochaetaceae bacterium | reverse complement strand
GCATATAGACGAGTTGCAGGCATCCCCAGTCTACGAGACCGAGCCTATGTATCGTTCTAATCAGCCAGCATTCTTGAACGCGGTTGTACAAGGCTACTTTGCCGGTAGCCCGCACCAGCTGCTTGAGTTCTGCAACACCATTGAGAAACAGCTGGGCCGTAACCGGGAACAGGAAATACCAAAAGGCCCCCGAAGCCTAGACATCGATATTCTTCTCTTTGGGGATCTTGTGGTGCACAGCCCCGATCTTGAGATTCCACATCCAGGCCTCCTCGAACGCGCATTTGTCCTCCAACCACTGCTGGAACTCGCCCCCGACCTTGAACATCCACAGCACAAAATACCAGTTGCCGAGTTAGTTGAGATTGATCTTTCGGAGGGTATTTACCGACAGGAGTACATTCTCGTATAATGGGTGTTCGGCATCGTAACCACACCGGACGAATATGGAAGAAACTACAACACACGAGGCATCGGAAATCCCCGAGAACGAACACAGCGGAGCTCGGTTTCGCTTAGAAGAGTTCGAAGGACCGCTTGACCTCTTACTCTTTCTCATCAAGCGCAACGAAGTGAATATCTACGATATACCGATCTCCCAAATCACCGAGCAATACCTCCAGTATATCGCTTATTCCGTAAAAGTTGATCTTGAGAACATCACTGAGTTCTATCTTCTGGCAAGCACCTTGCTTTATATCAAGAGTCGCATGCTTCTGCCACACGAGATAACCATAGATGACGAGTTTGACGACCCGCGCCGCGAGTTGGTAGACCAGCTAATTGAGTACCAGAAGTACAAAAAGCTCACCGACCTCATTCAGGTAAAAGAGAACGAGACCGAGTGGATGCTCGAACGCAAAAAGAAGCAAATTGCGCTGCCTTTTCCTGACAGCGACGATCTCTGGGATGAGTTGGAAGTCTGGGACTTACTCAAGACCTTTAGTACGCTCCTCTCAGGGCTTAGCAGTGAACGAATAATCGACCTCTATGAAGAGGTTTCCATCAACGAAAAGATCGCGCTTATCGATGAACTTCTGGAGAACCGGGGTGAGTTCACCTTTACCGACCTGCTTTCGAACACGAACTCGGTTATGGAGGTTGTCTGTGCCTTCTTGGCGATTCTGGAATCAGTAAAGGTTAAACGAGTGAAAATTTATCAGAACCGCCTTTTCGGCGACATACGAATACGGAGGCCTGCCGATGCCGCTTGACGACGAAGCGGCTCTGATTGAGGCCGTACTCTTTCTAGAGAACGAGCCTGTAGAGCCTGCAACATTAAGTAAAATAACCAAGCTTGGTCCAGAAGTCGTAACTCAGGCCCTTACGTACCTTGCCACCAAATACGCCGAGCCACACCATGGGCTCGAACTGACACACATAGCCGACGGATACCGGATCCAGCCAAAAGAACACCTTCTGGAAGCGCTTCGGGACCGTTACGGTAAGAAAAATGACAGCCGCCTCTCGCGAGCAGCCCTTGAAACGCTGTCTATAGTGGCGTATTCACAACCAATCACTCGGGTCGAGATAGAAAACCTGCGTGGTGTCGCTGCAGACGGTATGATTCGTCTACTTCTGAGCCGTGACCTCATCAAAGAGGTGGGCCGTAAGGAAACACCGGGAAAACCCGTCCAGTATGGCACCACCAAGCAGTTTCTTAAACTTTTTCGTCTATCAAGTATTTCCGAACTTCCAAAACTTGATGAGCTTGAAGAAGAGCGATTCCGATCAACCCAGGAAGGGGAGTCCGATCAATGAGTAAGAAAGATGAGCGCGCTACCTCTGGTAGCGGAAAAAACCTCCGCCTTCAGGTGTATCTGGCCCATGCAGGTGTTGCCTCGCGTCGAGCCTCCGAAGAAATAATCCGCTCAGGCCGAGTCCGGGTGAACGGCAGTACCGTCACCCAGATGGGTACCATTGTAGCGCCTGATGATGTAGTAGAGTTCGACGGCCGCAAGGTGAAGCCTACCCGTTCCAAGGTGTATATAGCACTCCACAAACCCTCCGGCTATGTCTCGACCGTGAGTGATCCCCAAGGACGCCCTGTCATTCTTGACCTCATTCCCAATCACGTTGCCGACCGCCTCTATCCTATTGGGCGGCTCGACTTACTCTCAACAGGTCTACTTTTATGCACGAATGACGGTGAATTAGCAGCCCATGTCATGCACCCTTCCTCCAATATCGAGAAAGAGTACGTAGTTGAAACCGATGCACCAATTCCTGAGGAGCGCCTGCTTCAGTTTCGTCGCGGAATAATGATTGAGGGCGTACAATATCGCCTGCGTCATTACCAGATTCGATCGCCCAGACGAGTGCACCTGGTGCTCCAGGAGGGCAAAAACCGTGAGCTGCGTCGTGTGTTCGCGTCATGGGGTCTGGAGCCACGTCGCGTACATCGAGTTCGGATTGCAGATGTGCACATAGGTAAGCTGCCGCCGGGTGGGTATCGGAACCTTACCCAGGCCGAGATCGCATCGCTCATGAAGTCCTCTGCCGCCGGAAGGGAACGTCCCCGGCGCACAGCTGAGCCGTCGCGGCGCAGGAGAACATAGAATGGTCATAGCAATAGATGGCCCAGCGGGCAGCGGCAAAAGCGTGGTCTCTCAGCTTGTGGCAAAACGCCTCGGCTTTCACCACCTGAACAGCGGCAAGCTGTATCGTGCCATCACGCATCGCGTGTTACAGGCCGTTGGGGTAAACGCAGACAGCGCTACGATTATAGCCGTAGCGGAAGATGCGGAAATCCAACCCGCGGACGGCGGGCTTTCCATCTCAGGTCAGTTCGTTCCAGATGCAGAGCTACACGGTGACCAGGTAGACAGCCACGTCTCCGCGGTCTCCAGTGTGCTTCGCGTACGCGAGATCGTGAATGCAATGCTGCGCAGCACCGCTTCTCAGACTGATATCGTGGTCGAAGGCCGAGACATAACCACGGTAGTCTTTCCAGACGCCGAGTTCAAGGTCTATCTGGACGCCGATATCGAGTCTCGCGCCGCAAGAAGATACGCACAACAAGCCGAACTGGCCCCGGAACAGCAGCGCAGCAGCTACGAAGAGATTCGAAATGCAATCGCACAACGTGATGAAGCCGACCGTACAAAAGAACACGGGGCGTTGGTCGTAGCACCCGACGCCTTGTATTTGGATACATCGCACTTGACCATCGAAGAAGTTTGTGACAAAGTAACCACCACTATTCAAGGTGATAAAATTCAGCAGGAGAACTAGTTTAGTATGACTGACAATGAAGCGCACAACGCTGAACCGCTCAACCCGACTCTTCAGGAAGATATGCAAGAAGAGTTCATGAAGAAACTTGATGAAATGGAGGTAGGGCAACCCGAGGTTGGTCATTTAGTGACCGGAACCGTGGTTCAGGTTGGCACGGAGAACGTCTTCGTGGACATCGGCTATAAGTCCGAAGGCAGAGTGCCGGTAGATGAATTCTCTACCCCTCCGCAAATCGGTGACGAAGTAGATGTCGTGCTCCTCAGTAAAGAAACGCGCACAGGCGGCATATCGGTTTCCAAGAAGAAGGCAGACGAAAAAGCCTATTGGAAAGTCCTCAAAGATGCCTTCCAGGATCGCACCCCGGTGGACGGAAAAGTCGTCCGCAGCGTGAAAGGCGGCTTTGAGGTTCAGCTGATTGCAGATATCCGCGGATTTAACCCCATCTCAAAAATGGATAATCGTCGAATTGATGAGCCGGAAGAGTACGTAGGCCTGGATTCAAAATTCTATGTAGAAAGGCTTTACAGCGAAAACCGTGTAAATATTATTCTCTCACGGCGCGCATGGCTGGAGGAAGAGACCAAGCTTGCCAAAGAAGGCTTTTTCCAGAATGTCGCTATCGGCGACGAAGTCGAGGGTGTGGTAAAGAGCTTCACCTCCTTTGGTGCCTTTATCGACCTTGGCGGCTTTGACGGCCTATTGCATATTAATGACATGAGTTGGGGACACGTAACCCGCCCCAAAGATGTAGTGAAGAAGGGAGAAACACTGAAGCTTAAGGTGATCCGGATGGAACCCGAAGAGCAAAAAATCAACCTTTCCCTGCGTCACATGACTCCCGACCCCTGGAGCACCTTCGAGGACAAATACCGCGTCGACGACATTGTCAGCGGTAAGGTTACCAAGTTGACCGACTTCGGTGCTTTCATTGAGATCGAGGAAGGAATCGAGGGGCTCGCGCATATTTCTGAACTCTCCTGGGTCAAGCGCATTAACCATCCAAAAGAGGTTCTTGCTCCTGGTGATGAGGTAGAGACGAAAATTCTTGACTATGATCTCGCACAGGGGCGCGTCTCCCTTGGTATCAAGCAAGTCTTACCCAACCCATGGGAAGATCTTCCGGAAAAATATCCAGTCGGCATGCGACTTAGCCGCGTTATCAAGAAAATCACTAATTCCGGAGCCTTTATCGAACTTGAAGAAGGCATTGACGGCTTTCTCCATGTTGACGACATCTCCTGGACCGAGCGCCCTCGCCATCCTTCTGAGTTACTCGAAGAAGGACAGGAAATTGAATGTGTCGTTTCCGCGTTCGATGTAGAGAACCGCAACATACGCCTCAGCCTCAAACAGCTTGATGAAGATCCCTGGGCAGGTCTGAAGCGCGCGTACTCGAACCGAACCATTATTGAGGGCGAGATCACGAATATCACGGACTTTGGCGTGTTCCTCAGGGTTCCCGGTGGCGTCGAGGGGCTCATTAACAAGAATGCTCTTGTTGACCCACGTACCGAGGCTTATGAGCAGGCTGTTGGAAAACTGAAAATAGGCGACAAGCTGTCGGTGGTTATCACCGAGATCAACCCGCCGAAACAGCGGCTGGGTCTCTCGGTGCGTGAAGTTGAACGCAAGGAACAGCGTGAAGAACTCCAGAAGTACATTCACGACAACGACGACGAAGCAACCTTTACCCTCGGTGATTTTCTCAAGGACAAGAGCGAAACCTGAGGCGGGTTCGGAATGAGCAATGTTCAAATCGGACCTCGACCAACGTCGATTCGAAACTTTTATTGAGATTAACACCCTCATCAACTCGGACTACAGCAATGCGCGGGAGGTACTCCAGCGCATTGTCGAGTCCGCCACGCGGCTTACAAGTGCCGAGGCGTCTTCGCTGCTCTTGCTTAACTCCGAAACCAACAAGCTTTACTTCGAGATAGCTCTCGGATCTAAGGGCCCGGAGCTCTCGCGTTACTCGCTCAACTTGGGCGAAGGTATAGCGGGGTGGGTGGCCCAACACAACCGCTCTCTTATTGTCGATGACGCCGCGGAAGACCCGCGTTTTTTTTCGGCTATCAGTAAACAGATCGGCTATACCACTAACTCCATTCTTGCGGTTCCTATGCGCGTCAAGGACCATTGCGTCGGTGTCCTGGAAATGATCAACAAACGCGACGGCAAGGTTTTTGATCAACACGATCTCCAGTGGCTGGAAATATTCGCCAACCAGGCAGCCTTGGCGCTTCAGAATGCTCGTTCGTTTCAAAGGGCTC
>PXEI01000012.1 GCA_003564775.1 Spirochaetaceae bacterium | reverse complement strand
GCATCCGCGCCGCGTCAAACTCAGCATAGGCCTCACGCGCAGCCATGCCACTGTCGGGTATGTCGCCAATTCCGCGCCAGTTGGCTGTGCAGGGCTCGAACACCTCACACATCAAGTCCCAAGCTTTGGTATTGCCAGCCGGGGTAACCAGGCGCTTGTAAGCAATTTCTACGCCCGGCTGGCCGGTTTCAAACTGAGAAATCAGAAGATCAATGCCCTGGAGCACATCAACCGGCTCGAACCCTGTCACCACGCACCCAACCTTATAGGCGGCCGAGATCTCTTCGTACATGGAGGTTCCGGTGACAATGCTGACATGGCCGGGGCAGATATAGCCGTCAATCTTCACCCCGTCGTCAATCAGAGCCGTCATTGCTGGCTTCATCAGTTTATGCGCACTCAGAACAAAAAAATTGCCCACATTCCGGTTCTTCGCCGCCTGAATAGCTGCCGCCGTGGTGGGGGTGGTGGTTTCAAAACCAATCCCTAGAAAAACAACCTTTTTGTCCGGGTTGTTCTCGGCAATTTTCAGGGCTTCCATTGAGGAGTACACCACCTGCACTGCCGCCCCTTCACCACGTACGCTCTGAAGCGTCGATGTAGAGCCGGGAACGCGGATCATATCGCCAAAAGTGGTCAGGATTACGTCCGGTCGGCGCGCTAAGGCAGCGGCATGATCTACGTATCCAATATCGGTTACACACACCGGGCATCCGGGGCCGGAAAGCAGCTCAACGTGCTTTGGCAGCAGGGCCGGAATGCCAAACTTCTGTATGGCCATGGTGTGGCTTCCGCACACCTCCATCAGCCGAACGTGCTTCGTAGACTCTGCATTGATCTTTGCCACCAAGCCCTTAATGAGAGCTCGATCACGATACTCGTCGATGTATTTCAAAACTTAATCTACCTTCAGATTTGTGAACTCACGAATGGTTTCCAGAGTCTCGTCGGCCTCGGCCGCGCTGATCTTCTCCAGAACAAAACCTGCATGCATCAATACGTAGTCGCCAATCTCTATGTCATCGGCTATGGCTAATGCCGCATCGTACATTACACCGCCAATGCTCACCTTTGCGGTTTCGCCAGTGAGCTCAACAACCTTTCCCGGAACTCCTAAACACATACCTAACTCCTTGCGGCGGCCTCCGCTAACTGTCCTAACGCAATTCCACCGTCGTTGGTGGGTACCTGCTTGTGTGCATATACCGAAAAACCCTGCTGTGCAAGGAAAAACTCTGTTTGTTCCAGAATATACCGGTTTTGAAATAACCCACCGCTCAACACTACCGAGTTGAGGCCAAGTGAGGACCGCAGATGAATTGATGTCTGCACAATGAGTTTTGAAATTGTAGTATGGAACCGGGCTGAAATCAACCGTAAATCCTGACCGCTCCGCATATCTTCAAGCAGTGCCCCAATTGTGTCCGAGAGTCCCATGTTGAGCATTTTTTCCGGGTCTTGGCTGTCGTGTGTCCAGTCCAGGGGAAAGGGGTAGGCTTCGTGGGTGCCTGCCGCCGCCAGGCTTTCCAGGCGCATGGGGCCTTCGGCATCAAACTGCGCGTAACTGCATACACCCGTAATCGCAGCAACTGCGTCAAAAAGTCTGCCAGCGCTTGAACTCAAGGGGCAGTACAGATTTTTCTCAAGCGATGTACGTGCTGCGGCTCGGCGCTCGGCTGGAATTTCTTGCAGAAACGGAAGATCCATCTCGAATGCGGCCGCGCCAAGCTCACGGTGGAGCAGGGCAAGCCCGGTACGCCATGGTTCCGTCACTACCAGGTCACCGCCGGGAAGGGGAATGGCTGGCAGATGTGCAACCCGTCGGAACTCGGCTCGGTCGGCCACAAAAAACTCTCCACCCCAAATACTCTCGTCACTGCCGTAGCCGGTACCGTCAAAACTCACGCCAATTACCTGCTCGTGGATGTTGTGCTCGGCCATACAAGCAACGATATGCGCATGATGGTGCTGTACCTGCATTACAGGCAGCCCAAACTGCAAAGCAAAGCGGGTAGAGAGGTAGTCCGGATGGAGGTCACAGGCGAGTATGCGCGGTTCAAAGCGGAACAGGCGTGAGAAACGTTCCACCGCCTCCTCAAAGAACTCAAGCGTCTCGCCGTTCTTCAAATCCCCAATGTGCTGACTCAGTACTGCTTCCTGCCCTTTGCCAAGACAGAAGGTGTGCTTCAGTTCTGCGCCAACCGCCAGTATTCCCTCAACATTGGTAAACAAGGGGATAGGCCCTGGGGCATAGCCTCGCGAGCGCCGGATTGGGCGTGGGCTTCCGTTTACCACCATTACAACCGAGTCGTCTACTCTGTTGTGCACGGCGCGGTTGTAGCTAACGACCGCATCTACCATTGGGCCTAAGCGATGAACGGCATCGGAGTCGTCAATGACAATTGGCTCGTTTGAGACGTTGCCACTTGTGAGTACGACTGCATTGGTGTTCAGGTGCTCAAAGAGCAGGTAGTGAAAGGCCATGGACGGCAGAATCGCCCCAATGCCCTCAAGGCCGTTGCAGACCGACGGCGCAATGCCTTGGTGTGAGGACAGGAGCACAATCGGTCGCGCTGGACTGTGCAGGCACTCAAGCTCGGCCTCGTTGGGGGTCGAAACATCCTCGAGTGCCGCTCTATCACGAAACATCACCGCAAAGGGCTTGCCTTCACGCCGTTTGTTTGTGCGTAATCGCCGAACCGCGTCTTCATTGTAGGCGTCACACACCAGGTGGTAGCCCCCGGTTCCTTTGAGGGCTACAAGCCCGCCGCCGTTAATGATCTCGGCGGTGCGTTCAAGTGCCTCGCTGCCACTGGCAGCACTGGCAGCACTGGCTGCAGCAGCCCCACTGTGCGCTGGGGCGGTTTCCCACACGCTGTAGAACGGCCCACAGTCCTTGCAGGCAACCGGCTGAGCATGAAAGCGTCGGTCGCGCACATTCTCGTACTCCACGCGGCAGGTGGAACACATGGGAAAGACATCCATGGTTGTGTTGGGCCGATCATAGGGTAGATCCCGGATAATGGTGAAGCGCGGGCCGCAGTTGGTGCAGTTGATCAGCGGATACTCAATTCGGTGCGGTTGAGTTTTCATGTCTGCAAGGCAGTCTGCACACACCGCGATATCCGGGCTTACCCGCGTAACTGCCTCCGAGTTATTGCTGCTGGCAATAATGCGGAACTCCCGGGAGCCGCTGGGCTCTGCGGGTTCTGCCTGGATCTCATGAACCTCGGCTGCGGGCGGCTTGTCGCGCGGGATTGCCTCAAGGAAGGCTGTGATCTGGTCATCTGCGCCTTCAGCATAAATATAGACAGCATCGTTTGCATTCTCTACGGTGCCGAAAATGCGGTGGAGCTCGGCCAAACGGAAAATGTATGGGCGGAAGCCGACTCCCTGAACCAGTCCACGCACCGTTATCCGCCGCGCTGTTACAAAAGTTCTTTCATCAATCGTCATATCGATATTCCTGTTACATATTCGGTGACCTGAAGATGTACGAGTTTAGTGTCGAGTCGCGCTAAGATTACACCCACCGGACTCTCAACACAAGGTGAACCCAAGCTGAAACGGGTCAGATGCGCGAAACCCCGGTGGCATACCCTGCTACGAGACCGATTTTGTGAACGCTTTTTACTTGCTGAGACGGGGTTTCGAAAAATTTGTTTGACAAATGGAGAGACCGATGAGAACATGAGTTTGCACAAATCACGAGACAAACAGGTGTTCACCACCAAACGATTCTGAATAAGCGCGTTCATGCGGCTGTGGTGGCTAACAGGAGCGCGTTTCTGTCAGAACCGAGAACTCTGAAGGGGGGAGTATGGGCTCAGTCGTAAGCGGCGTTTTGCAAAAATACGGCAATGACGCAGGGCGGCTAATGGATATCCTATTGGATATTCAAGCAGAAAACAGCTACATATCCGACGAGGACATTACCGGGATCGCAACTGGCTTAGATATGTCGAGTGCGGATGTAGAACAAACAGTGTCGTTTTATCATTTCTTTGCTCGCAAACCAATGGCAAAGTACAACGTCTATCTGAACAACAGTGCGATTGCGGTTTTGATGGGGCGTGAAAAAATTGCAGATGCGTTTGAGCGAGAGTCAGGCTGCTCATTTGGTGAGGTGTCCGAGGACGGCATGGTCAGTTTGGACGACTGTGCCGATATCGGCATGGCCGACCAGGAGCCTTCGGCACTCATTAACGGCATTGTATTTCCGAATCTAACAGCCTTCCGTGTGAAGGAGCTCATTCGTGACATGCGTAAGGGTCTCTCGGTCGACGAGTTGCGGCTCCACGGGCTTGGTGACGGAATGAACAACTCCGAGCACATGAAGGCTACCGTCAACAACAATATCCGAAAAAAAGGCGCGGTAATCTTCTCCGAGTACCAGGCAGGTTCGGCACTTGAAAAGGTCAAGACCGAGCGCATGAGCCCCGAGCAGCTCATTGAACTTGTCAAGCAGTCCGGTCTTCGTGGCCGGGGTGGCGCCGGATTCCCAACCGCTATGAAGTGGGACTTCTGTCGCAAGGCAACAGGTGAGAAGAAGTACATCTTTTGTAACGCAGATGAAGGCGAGCCTGGAACCTTCAAAGACCGGGTAATCCTCACAGAGCGACCACGCTTGATTTTTGATGGTATGGCACTTGCCGCATACGCTGTTGGGGCTCACAAAGGAATACTCTACGTTCGCTATGAGTATATGTACATGAAGGAGTACCTCGAGAGCATTCTCACCGAAATGCGTAAAGAAGGCGCTCTTGGAAAGAACGTGAACGGCATTGACGGGTTTGATTTCGAGATCCGCATTCAGTACGGCGCAGGCGCCTATGTGTGTGGTGAGGAATCTGCTCTCATTGAGTCGGCCGAAGGTAAGCGTGGCGAGCCACGTGACCGCCCTCCTTTCCCTGTGGAAAAAGGCTATCGCGGAATGCCGACGGTTATCAACAATGTAGAGACGCTCTGCTCGGTTGCCAAGCTGGTGACCAACGGTGTTGAGTGGTTTAAGTCACTCGGAACCGGTCAGTCGACCGGAACCAAACTCCTGAGTATCTCCGGCGATGTGAAATACCCGGGTGTCTATGAGGTCGAGTGGGGTTTCAGTATCAATGACATTCTAGAAATGTCTGGTGGCGACCCGGCCTCGGTTCAGGCGGTGCAGGTTGGAGGCCCCTCGGGCAGCTGTGTTGGTCCGAATGAATTCGAGCGAACCGTTAGCTATGAGGACTTATCAACTGGTGGTTCAATGATGGTGATCGGTGAGGATCATGACTTGCTGCAGGATGTTGTTCTCAACTTCACTGAGTTCTTCATTGACGAGTCCTGTGGATCGTGTAGCACCTGTCGCGCTCTGGCGGTTATGTACAAGAAGACGCTGGAAAAGGTTCTGAGCGGCGGCGGTAGACGAAAGGACATTGACGCAATGCTGTCCTGGTCTCCTATCGGTAAGGCCAGTCGGTGTGGACTTGGTCAGACCGCAATGAACCCAATCTGTACCAGTATCAAGAATT
>PXEI01000164.1 GCA_003564775.1 Spirochaetaceae bacterium | reverse complement strand
CGCTCCGGTCATCCGGAGGGAATAGGGTAGGTTATGTCACCAAAACCGAGTAACTTGAGCGGGAGTCTGGAGGTTGTAGAAATATTCTCCAAACTCGATCAAGCCGAACTGGCTTTGCTTGCTGAGAAATTACGGCCACTCGAGTTGAAGTCGGGGGAGACTCTCTTTCATCAAGGGGACTCCGGTGTGGAGCTGTACGTAGTCGGGGAGGGGCTCGTTTCGATCTCTCTGCAAATTCCGGATGGTGACCGCATGGAGCTCAAGCGTTTTGGGCCGGGTGAGTTCTTTGGGGAGATGTCGATATTTGAACACATGCCTCGATCAGCGGACTGCGTAGCGGTTGAACCAACCCTGCTATTTGCACTTCACAAGGACGACTTCTTTGGGCTCATTGAAACGAGGCCTCAGACAGCAATCAAAATGATGTATCGAATGCTCGGGGTTACTACACACCGGCTGCTCAATATCAGTGAGTTCCACTCCGAAATGGTGCTCTGGGGTGAAGATGCCCGACTCCGATCAATCACCGACGACCTCACCGGACTCTATAACAGGCGCTTCCTTGACTCCGCAATCGAGGAGCAGTTCAGCAAGGCTCAGCGAACCAACTCACCACTCGCGGTTCTCATGATCGATCTTGACCACTTCAACACCGTCAACAACACCTGTGGTTTGCCGGTGGGCGATGAAATACTTGCCGCTGCGGCAGAGATATTTAGGGCAAGTCTGGGATCTCAAGGTATTGGCGCCCGCTACGGAGGCGACGAGTTCAGCGTCCTGTTGCCGGGCATGGGGGTTGAGGGCGCGAGTGCGGTTGCCGAGGCTATACGAGCGGGAGTCGAGGCCATGGACATACCGGCAGTCCGCGAGGCCGGACTATCCGGTGTTACCACGAGTCAAGGACTGGCGGTCTATCCCTTACATGCAAAAGATGTCCCCGGATTGCTTGAGGCAGCCGACAAGGGCGTGTACCGAGCCAAGGAACTCGGGCGGAATCGAGTTGAACTACCGGTTGATTCGTAGCTGCCTCGGTTACCTCGATGCGCTTGCTGCTGCATCGGCGGCTTCTGATCGAGGCGGCAGGCCAGTTCAGGCCTGGTAGCCAGTTCAGGGAGCTCCAAGAGCAAAACCATGAACGATATCGGCAGTTTGATGAATGAGCTCGGGTGCGGCTGCAAAGTCGTCATGAGCTACCTTGTCTTGCGCTGCAAAAATGCGCGTCTGTGAACGCAACACCTCGGCAAACTCCAATGTCTGATTGCACGGAACCACCTTGTCGGACTCACTTGCTATAACAAGGCTTGGGACCGGAACTGGGCCAGGAAACTGTTCAGTGTGAAACCACACCGGCTCAAAAAGTATGGCTTGTAGTTCTTTCGATTCAGGTACCGCGTCGGCAAACAGGGCTTTCTGACGCTCCACCGGTGACTTATTCGAAAAGAAGCGCAGTCGAGCGAGTGCATCCGGAATAAGCCGAAATCGGACAAGAACTCGGGTGAGGGTCGCACCAAGCCTGCTCATGCGGTGCTCACCGTACGGCGCGGCAACTATGACAACCCGATCTACGACATCATTTCCCAGATCCTTGGCCACTAGTGCAGCCAGAACACCGCCAAGACTGTGTCCAACCAGAATAATTGGGCGTCCTGCTCTGTGGGCCCGTTTCCGGCAGTAGGAGCTTGTCGTGGCGATCAAGGCCTCAAGTGAGGACATTTCCAGGTCAGGTGTGAGGACTTCTTGGAACCGCTCCTCCAACACCGGCTTGAGGTAACGCCAGAATGCACCACGCACACCATAACCGTGGAGAAGGACTACTGTCCGATTGCTCTTTTCTGGTGTGCTCATGAGGGTGTTCTCTCTCCAGCCAGCATCCCACAGGCAGCTTCAATATCCGGCCCACGAGATACCCGAATGGTAGCCGGGACGCCTCCGCGTTCAAGCTCGGCGCGGAAGGCCTCTACTCGGCGAGGGTCGGAGCTCTGTAACGTGGTACCTGGAATAGCATTCCAGGGGATCAGATTCACTCGGACCATGAGTCCCTTGAGGATTTTGACAAGCTCATGGGCATGTTTGGGACTGTCGTTGAGGCCAGCAAATGGAATGTACTCAATGGTGATACGTCGCCGCTTGTCTTCCCGCCGATCCCGAAGCAGTGCCAGAATGTCTCGGGCAGGGTGCAGTTTCTCCGTAGGCAAAAACGTTTCCCGTTCTCGGGGAAATGGGGAGTGCAAGCTCAGCGCCAGCCGAACTGTGGTGGCATCCAGGAACTGCTCCAGTTTGGGCAGTATACCAATAGTCGACACAGTGATTCGTCGGGTAGATAGCCCGCAGACCTTGGTGAGAATTTCCAGGGCGGCAACCGTGTTGTCCAGATTGTCCAGCGGCTCGCCCATTCCCATGAACACAATATTGCTGATCTGAGCGTGCTCTGGAATACTCTGATACTGGCTCAGTATCTCGCCGACGCTAAGATTTCGACCAGCGCCAAGCCGAGCGGTCATGCAGAACGTGCAGCCACGTTTGCACCCACTTTGTGAGGACAAGCACAGGGTGTGGCGCTGCTGGTCCGGAATCGAGACTGACTCAAACACGGCGCTGTCTTCGGGCGACTCAAACAGGTACTTGCGGGTTCCGTCCCGAGATACCCGGCTGTCCTTCGGGGAGAGTCGCCCTAGTGTGAACATGGACAAAAGGAGTTCCCGCCTGGCCTTAGAGATATTGCTCATGTCCTGGATCTCAGCAAAAGGTGGCTGATACAGCCACTGTGTGAGTTGTGTCCCGGTGAATCTGGGCCAACCGAGCGACTCAGCTACCTCAGATAACTGTTTTGGGGTGAGCCCATAAAGACTTGTCAACGGTGTACTCCATGTCGTGGGTAGATAGCTGCGTAGATCCGAGCAAAGGACGGCCAAGCATTAAGCCGTGTACCACAAAGCCTGTTCATTTTCAAGGCAACTGGAATGAGAGCGCCGGGGCTATGCCCCGGCAGTTATGTTACGCGGTTTCATCAACATAGTTGCCGCGATACTCGTCCTCGCGCGGAGGAGGTGGATTATCGACATTATTGCTGCTGGCCTCCGGCCGCGCCTGCTGATCCTCCCGTGGTGCTTCGGGTGGGGCGGGAGGGTACTCTTGCGGCGAGTATGTTGCGACTGTGGGATCCATATATCCAATAAACATATCGCACCTCCTTATGACTCAAATATACCACGGCGAGTACGCGCAGTCAAAGATCTGCGCCAGCCCTGAGATCTAAAAAGACTATTATAGGTGATTTGATGCGGATACAGACACCTTGACGGCCCGGTTCATGTCGCTTATATTCAAGTTTAAGAATATTGCACCAACACAAAGCACCGCTTCATTTGTGTGGAGCACTCATATCGGGTCCGGTGCTTTGTGCAACTGGGCCATTAACAAGGATGTACAAACATGGAAAATGTAATCATTATCGGTTCCGGGCCAGCGGCTCACACTGCAGCAGTGTATGCCGCGCGTGCCGAGCTCCAGCCGCTTATGTTTGAGGGTTTTATGGCAGGCGGCATTGCCCCAGGCGGACAGCTAACTACCACGACAGACGTTGAGAACTATCCGGGCTTTCCTGAAGGAATAGAAGGGCCAGCGCTTATGGATCTCATGCGGAAACAATCGACTCGTTTCGGCACCCGCATCAAGACAGAGACCATATCACGGGTTGATCTCTCGCAACGGCCGTTTAAGGTCTATACCGAAGGTGGTACCGAGTACCAAAGCAAGGCTATCATTGTTGCTACCGGGGCAACCGCCAGAACTTTGGAGTTTCCGGGTGTGGAGCGGCTCTGGCAACGGGGGATCTCGGCGTGCGCGGTCTGCGACGGAGCGCTTCCGGTGTATCGTGACAAACCATTGGTAGTAATTGGGGGTGGAGACTCGGCGTGTGAGGAGGCACTGTATCTATCCAAGTTTGGTAGCGAGATCCACATGCTTGTACGCCGTGACGAGATGCGGGCATCCAAGATTATGCAGCAACGCGTGTACGACCACCCTAAGATCACGGTGCACTGGGATACTCTTGCGGTTGAGGTTCTGGGTGACTCGGTGGTGAGCGAGGTGCGAGTCAAGAACAAGAAAACTGAAGAGGAAACGGTCATAACCGCTGGGGGCCTGTTTTTTGCCATTGGACACGAACCCAACACCGCGTTCTTAGATGGCCAGTTGAAGACAGATGAAACGGGGTATGTTCTCACCTCGCCCGACTCAACAGTAACCAATGTTGAAGGTGTGTTTGCCTGTGGCGATGTACAAGACAAGCATTATCGGCAGGCCGTTACCGCGGCCGGATCAGGATGTATGGCGGCAATCGAGACCGAACGCTGGTTGGCGGAGCAGGAATAGAAAAAGCCCGGAACCCCAGAAGGGCGCCGGACTTTCCTGGTTGGAAGAATGCCAGGGGGCGCTGTGAAGGCCCCTGGCTTCTCACTCTGTCGGTACTATCGCCTGTCGGTACTATCGGCGAGGTGCACGACCGAAGTCATCACGTCTGTCAAACTCCTCGCGGCCTTGGGGTGCGCGGCGGTAGTCTTCTCGACCGGAGCTTCCTCTCCGTCCACGGCCCATGTGTCCGCCTCGCGTGCCGGAATCCAGAACATAGGTTCGTCCGCGCACCGTAACTTCGCTTGCGCTGACAAAGTGATCGTTGTCATCTACACCAAAACGTGGGCCCGGCATCTCATATCCGGTGATCTCAATTGTATCACCAGTAGAGATCTCCGCGGTCTCAGGAACTGCAAACGCAGGCATGAGGTGGTACGTGTGGTTACCACTTCGTACTGACACTCTACCCCAGTCGTCAACAACGGCGGAGCCTGATACAGTTATCTTCTCGGCTTCCTCGTCCTGCCAGAACCCGCGTGTCTGCGCTGTGGCGAAGGCGACTCCCATTATTCCCAGTAGTGCAATGAACAGAACAGCTTTCTTCATTATTGTCTCCTTTCGGCATGACGCCATGCTGCTTCAGCGCCTTCCGTACATTTACTACCAACATACTTGCAATACACGTGCCAACCTTTCTATTTTGATGAGAAATTCAATGGTCGCACGAAATTACGGACGGCCAGAAGAAATTCAGCCCCATATACGACGGATTAACCGCCATAACCGGCGGTGTGTCGGAAGAACTCGGCATGATTGCCACGGTCACGCCGGAAATAATGGAGAATCGCGCACTTGTTGCTGCACAAGGCTGGAGCATATCGGCTCGGCAACGGGTAGTTGTTACGCGGCAGAGGCGTGTCGGGTAAAAATTACCCGGTCGGACCGGGGTGTGAAGCCGACCGCCCAACGGCTTGTGCTGCAGTTCGCTATGGTTTACAATGCAAGCGGAAGGTGAAGAATATGTCTGAACAAGCGAAAGCCCTCATTTTTGACCTGGACGGTGTGGTTGTTTTTACCGACACGTACCACTACCTCGGGTGGAAGAAGCTCGCCGACGAGAACGGCTGGAGCTTTGATGAGGAGTTCAACAACAATCTACGTG
>PXEI01000020.1 GCA_003564775.1 Spirochaetaceae bacterium | reverse complement strand
GGTGTTGCAGGATCTTGGAGTTATCAGCGACGGCGCCCAACGGCCCCCCGCAAATATTGCCCCGTCGGCCGACCACTTTGGCGGTTCAATGTTTGATGTAGTGATCTCGTTGCGTGATGCCTTGTATGCCGGTGATCAGGAAGCTGTGGGTGGGGCCGCTCTTGGAGGTATCGACTCGGGCCTCAATACTATGCTGTCGCGCCTGGGTGATCTTGGTGCTCAATCACAGCGACTGGACTTCATTTACCAGCGCACCGAGCAGTACGACATACCCGAGGTAGCTCGCAGAAAGTCCAATGAACTGGATATAGACCTGGCTGAGGCGATCACGGATCTTCGAATGCTTGAACATACCCATCGGGCAGCGCTCTCTGCCGCATCACGCGTACTGCAGCCCACATTGCTTGACTTCTTGAGATAGGTAGGGACACATGCTACGAATTCAAAGTAAGGCTCTCGGTAGCTGCGAGATTGAGGAAAAACAGCTCATACGTTTCTCCAATGGTCTGTTTGGCTTTGAGAGTCATACCGAGTTTGCACTCCTCGATGCAATGCAACGGCCATTCTATTGGCTCCAGAGCTTGCGCGATGTCGACATCTCTTTTCTTCTTATCAATCCATATCTTTTTCGTTCAGACTATGTGCTGGAGGTGCCAGACTCGGATATTGAGGAGATTGGAGCGCCTGATCCGGATGATATTCTGGTATTTGCCATTGTGACGGTTCCGGAGGACGTTCGTGAGATGACCGCCAACCTTCAGGGGCCGGTTATCATTAATCGACGTGATAGCCTTGGGCGGCAGTCCATTCATCTTGACCCGAGCTGGAAAACCCGGCACCGCATTCTTGGTGAGACGGACGGCAAGCGGGACAACGCATGCTGATACTTGCACGTAAACTCAACGAAAAGATTCTTATCGGTGACAGTATCGAGATCTCGGTTATTGAGATTAAGGGTGAGCATGTCAAGATTGGAATAGATGCCCCAACACACGTTAAGGTCTATAGGCAGGAAGTCTACGATGCGATACAGCGCGAGAACCGGGCTGCCGCCGAAACGGATCCCACGCGCATGGACGGCCTTGAGGATCTTTTCAAGTCCTGATTGCGTTGTCTTCCTGTCCACGTCGATGAATTCCTATCTCGGCCTCACTCATTCTCAGATAGTCGGGCCCGGCTTCTTCTGGTGTTCGGTCTCCAGCCAGGTAACGTCGTCGGCCTTCTACCGCAAGAATCAAGGCAACTCCCTCATGGTGGCGAGGATCCAGGCGGTAGACCTGAGCGGACGGTAGTTCGTGTGACTCGAGCTGGCTCAGAAACAACCTCGCATCTGGGCCGGTTACGAGCGGCGGGGCGGGATTGGGTTCCGTCCGCTCTCCCACGGGTTGTTGGTGTTTCTCTATGAGCTGTGCAAGATCCTCGGTTGTCAGGTCAAGGTAACTGGTCAGCCGTGTCGCGCCACGGTAGAGTGCCCCATACCAGCGGCTCTTTCGTGCATCAAGAACCGGAACAACAAGTCCTGGGTAGACCGAAAGCCCTTCCGCGTAGCAGTCGGCTGCTGGCACCGCAAGGTAGTCTGCCGCCCCCGCGGCCAATAGTCCCTTGGCGGTTGAGAAGCCAATGCGCAGTCCGGTGAATGACCCAGGACCCGCGGCAACAACCACGAGGTCTAGATCCGAAACTCGTAAAGCCGCCTTCCCGAGCATATACTCAATAGCAGGCAGCAGCTGTTCGGCATGACGAACTCCGTCGTTGAGTGAGACTGTGCTGTCGGCAGTAACGGTCCCGGTGTCCGAAAACTGTAGAACTGCGATGCTCAAGCGAGTGGAGGATGTATCAATTGATAGAACCCTCATTGCCTGTGCCTTGCGCGTTCGTCTGTTTCGTTGGGGTAGCTAATGGCAATGGTGCGAGTAGCTACGGCCGTCTCGGAGTCCTCGGAGTGGCTATGAATCTCAACGGTTATACAGTTGTTGGGGAGGATATCTTCAGCGCGTGAGGGCCATTCGATAAGTGTAACGCCGTCATTGCCTATGTAGTCTTCCAGACCGGTGTCGCGCGCCTCGCTATCGTCCTTGATGCGGTAGAGATCCAGATGACACAGAGGCAGTGTGCCACGGTATTCGGCAACGATGGGATAGGTCGGACTGGTTATCTGCTCCTTGACTCCCAGCCCGCGCGCGACACCGGCGGCAAAAACCGTCTTGCCAGCGCCAAGCTCCCCTTCCAGACGTACTACATCGCCGCTGCGCAGGCTCGTTGCAAACTCGGCTGCTATGTCTTGAGTCTCTTCAGGCGTGTGGGATGTGTACTGCTTTGTCAGCTCAGCTGCCCCGTGGTGGAGAGTTCCCGAATGTATTCCTTGAGGTCGTTGATTATGGGCACCACCGGATACTCAATTTTCTGTAGGAGATTAACACTGATGTCAATTGACCCAAGTGCGGTGTGCTCCAATGCAAACTCAATGGGTACCTCAACGGCGCCCGTCGAGTTGAGATTGAGCGTGGCATTTCCTGTGTACATTCGTCGGTAGTCGATATAGGCTTCCTTGCGTTGAATGTCACTGATCCGTACTACTTTCATATTACCTCAATTTTTTACGTAGTTTGACGTTGCTGTCAAGATGCCCATACCTTTGCCAAATCGTCCGGATTAGACCCTCGTATACTCTTGATGGATCTTTACCGTTCATCCTCGTACCCATAGACAAACGACTGTATGCGATTCACATGCTCTCGTGATACTCGGGTGAACTTAATGCGCATGATGCCACCCTGATAACCGGCTTTTTCCAGACGTAGAACTTTTCCGTACACGGTGATCATCGTGCGGTCTTCAGTTTGGAAGTCTACCCGAACAAGGGTCGTTGCGGCCAGTGGCATGCGAGACTGCACCGCGCAGCCGCCAGCCGACAGGTCTATCATCCGACCTAGACGTCGCTGTTCCTTGTTCACAACCGCACTCCGTTTCGCTTTCTTGCCTTTCCCACTTGTGACAACAGAGACAGGGTAAAGATAGACCGGTACGTCGAGCTCGCGACGTTGATAGCGCCTGTTCTGTACCTTCTGCATCTTCTGAGTATGGTCAATATACATGACCGGAGTCTTTCGATGAACGCCATAACCCAGTACCCGCGAGGCAAACTGATAGACCTGTCCGTGCTCGGAGACGGCCTTTACCTTGACCGGAGTACCTTTCTCCAGGCGGAGTTGCTCACCTTTGTCGGACTCCGGGACTGCAAGAGCCAGATGCGCCGCTACCGAAGTCAGCAGTTCAGTTTCGTACCATTGATTTCCAATGCCCAATGTCAACTCGCTGCCTATACGCAGGGACTTGCTTGAGCGCGCCACTCCACCTGTCTCTATGGAGTTGGTAATTATTCGCTTGAGCTGAAAGATTTCAAATACCCTGTGCTCTCGCACAGTGTCTGATACGTTGGCCGAACGAACATCCTCTAAGGCCTGTTGGATAAAGGAGTCAAGATACCCTGCATGGCGCAGGAGACGCATTGGTGCCTTGGTATTGTAGCGCTTGATCAAGTGCAGCATAAGCTTGGTGCGTTCGCGGTCCAGGCCGATGCGTTTGGCCTCGCGGCGAAAGCGGCGAGCGGAAAACCGAGTCTCAGTACCTGAGCTCTTTGATCCACCACCCATAATGGCAGAGATAACCCCAACAAGTACTAACACGCCCACGAATATCATCATAATGAGAGTTGCTCGGGGATCGGTCTGTCCAAACTCACCGAAGGGGTTAGATTGTTGGAGGGGCTTTAAGGTCGAAAACAGATTGGGCAACGTGTACACCGGCTACATTTCTCCTATGTATTGTCTTGAGCCGCAAGACTATCAAGGCGCCGGATAAGCTCCTCGGAGTAGGGGGTAATTTCGTACTCAAGAAGATCTCCAATGAGAACGGAGTCACGTGAACCGAAGGCCTTCATCAACTCGCCAAGAACGTTATGATACGATACCACAAACTCATGGAGGCCTTCAGTATCGATATCTGAGGAAATACGAGGAATAAGCCGCAGCAGTTTTGCAGCAAGCTCTGTAAAATGTGCCACATGCTGCATTGCTTCGGCGTCTTTTCCAGCCTGAAGTAGAACCGAGACATCACGTAACTTCGGCAGCAAAACCCGCATGAGCTCACGACTGGACACTGATTCCTCGATCGGTCGTTGGTGTTCTCTAAGACGGGCCTCAGCAAGAAGCTTCAGCTGTTTGAGAAATGCAGAAAAGTGAGTTTTGAGTTCGGTGCGCTCAAGGTCGTTCGCGGCAAGGAGTTTCTCGGTCATTTTATCCAGAGCCGAGGGATCGTCCAAGGGCAGGTTGACCCCAATCAGGTCGGGCAGAGCTGGCGATACATGATGGTACTCACTAGCCAGATCCCGCAGCGCCGACTCTTCTTCTTGTTCAACCGCCTGCGCGTACAAATCAAGATACTCAATGAGAGTTACAAGATGCTGTATAGGCAGACTGGGTTCGTTCGACCTGGCCCCGGTAGCCTGCGTGGTACGAATGTCCAATGAGCCGACTTCTTCCAAACTCTTGTGCTTCCAGGAGTCGTCTGTGGTCGTTGTTGATGAGTCGTCAATAACAATTTCGGAAACGTCAAGTTCATGCTGCGACAAGAACTGCTTGAGCTCGTCCACAACCTCACCGACCGTTGTTTCGGCCTCTATGGTGAAATCAATCACTTCTTTGTCGATGAGAATTACCACCCTTACTCCTTCTGATGTCTGTTTGATAACCTGATATCGTGATGCCCGTCCACGTTGAGTTGGTGTGGGCTGCTGGTCAGCGTCTGGCGCCTGAGTTAGGATTCATCCCCTCTATCTGGCTTCGACTTTGCTCAAGTTCCTGGAGAGCCCCTTCCATACGACTAAACTCACGTCGTAACTCAGTCTCACGCCGGTCGAGGCGTTCTCCGTAATCTTCAATTTGGCGGTCCGTATTGGTTATGCGAGTATCTATGCTCGCGGTGCGAGTTGCCACGACTCCGCCAATCTGAGTGAAGCCACGAATGTACTCACCCGCAGTGTACCCGACTCCACTGTCAATGACACGGTCGCCGTCGGTGTCGGAGCCAAACAGTCTTCGTATGTTCTCAAAATCATTAGCCAATGCGTTATCGAGCGCGTTTTCGTTGATCTCCAGATATCCACGGAGACGCCCAGGGTCAAACCCACGGCCGGGAGCACCTGCATTTGAAGAAATTCCAATCTGGGCCAGCAGCCGAAGGTCCGAGTCCGGACCGGTATCATAGGCGTTCATCACGATGGTTTGCAGGCGGGTACGGAGTTGATTCAGTGTGCTGTCGCCTTGAAGTAGGCCAAGTCGCTCCCGTGCCTGCTCTCGTTCGTCGTCGGAAAAGTACTCAATCTGGTCAATAATCTCCGGTTCGGCACGCGTGAGAATATTGATGTCACGAATAAGTTGATTGTAGTAGGCGACAAACTCAATTACCGCGTCCTTGGCAGACTCACGGTCAGGCTCAACCGCAATCTCTACCGGGCCAGCGCTTGGCCGGTGAAGAT